>DRKH01000073.1 GCA_011051825.1 Desulfobulbus sp. | reverse complement strand
TTCCGGCCTCAAGCATCTTCACCACCGGTGCCGTACCGGAGGCAAGCTTCATGTTGGATTCCTGACAATGGGCTACCTTGACCCCGCGTTCGGCCAGCAGACGGATTTCATCATCTTCCAGCATGACGCAGTGGGCGGCAAGGACCCTGTCTCCCAGCAGCCCCAGCTGTTCAAGATGCTTCACCGGGCTGCAGCCGTAGCGTTCTCTGCAGGTCTCAACTTCCTCCCTGTTTTCCGACAGGTGGATATGATAGACGGCATGGTGCTCGCGGGCGACCTGACCCAGCCGGGTCAGCAGCTCAGGCGAACAGGTATAAACCGCATGGGGATTGACGGTGATGGTGAGCAGCTCATGGGTATCGTAGTCTGCAAACAGTTTTTCCATATAGGCAAAACCGTTTTCCAGTTCACCATAACTTGGGGATGGGAAGTCATACAGCACTTCACCGAGCCAGGCCCGCATCCCGGATTCCGCCGCCGCCCTGGCCACATCAGAGGCAAACAGGTACATGTCGCAGAAACTGGTGGTGCCGGACTTGATCATCTCGCAGATGGAAAGCAAGGTTGCCTGATAGACAATCTCGCCGCTGAGCTGAGCCTCGCGGGGAAAGATATAGTCCTGCAGCCATTGCATGAGCGGCAGGTCATCGGCAAGTCCTCGAAAACAACTCATGGCGGCATGGGTATGGGTGTTGACCAGCCCGGGCATGATCAGGCCATGTTCCTCGGCCAGCAGTTCGGCCTCGGGATACTTTGCGATCAGTTCGGCACCAGCTCCAACCTCGACTATCCGGTCGCCCTTGATCACCAGTCCGCCGTTTTCAAGGATGGTGTCGTCCCCATCCATGGTCAGCAGATATTTTCCGCGCACTACTTTTGTATGCTCCATACTCCTAGATCCTGCGTAAGGTATGCAGAAGCAGCTGCTGCAGTCGGGGTTCGGCACGCTCGGCGGCAGCAACAATATCTTCCAGCAGAATAGGTTCAAAATTATCCGGATCGTTGACATTGGCAACCACGGACAGGCCGAGGACCCGCAGGCCGGCGTGAATGGCGACCAGAATTTCAGGCAGCGAGGACATACCGACCGCATCGGCCCCGATCATCCGCAGGTACCGGGTTTCAGCCGGGGTCTCCAGGCTCGGTCCCGCAATGCAGACATAGGTGCCGCCGGTGACCTCATCCAGTCCCAGCTCGACAGCGCTGTTCCGTGCCAGCTCCTGCAATCCTGCATCATAGGGGGTGGAGAGATCGGGAAAACGAGGTCCCCACTCATCGACATTGGGGCCGCGCAGGGGATTTTCCGGCAGCAGGTACAGGTGATCATTCATAACCATGATGGTGCCGGGAGAATAGTCCGGATTCAAGCCGCCCGAGGCATTGGTAATAATGGCGGCCTGAACCCCCAGCCGGGATAACACCCGCACCGGAAAGGCCACCTCACGGGTACTGTAGCCCTCATAGAAATGAAAACGTCCCTGGAGCAGGGCCACGGATCTGCCGCCAAGCTGACCCAGGATGAGATTTCCGGCATGACTGGTGACGGTGGATTGCGGAAAGTGGGGAATTGCGCTGTAAGCAATAGTGCTGGCATCTTCCATGGACTCGGCCAGGGCCCCAAGACCGGTACCCAGTTGAATCAGAATCTCCGGCCGGGCCGGAAGACGGGAACGGAGAAAGTCGACCGCTTCCTCAACCTGCTGCCGGTATGGTTCCGGGTTTCGGGTTCCGGGTTTCGGGTTCACTGTTCCGCCTTTTCCCCCAGGGCATGCCTGCGGACATATTCCTTTATCTTATCGACATCCGCATCCATGGTCTCGCACCGGCTTTCCTTGTCCTGCAGACCAGCCAGGGCCGGGGGCAGATCCACGTCCCTGCCGATGGCCTTTTTCACCGCATCGCCGAACTTGGCCGGATGGGCCGTGGACAGACAGATCACCGGACGCGCGGGATCAGCCAGTTCCCGGGCCGCCTTGACCCCGACAGCGGTATGTGGATCCATAAGATAGTCATGCTCGTTGTAAAATTCGGCAATGGTGGCAATGGTCTCCTCTTCGCTGACGCTGCGGGAGATAAAATCCTCAGCCACTCTGTCCTTCAACCCGGCCAGATCCAGGCGGCCGGTGCCGGCAAACACCTCCATATCCGCTTTCACCTGAGCACTGTCCTTATCCCGCAGATAATATAAATATCGCTCAAAATTGGAGGCGATCTGGATATCCATGGACGGGCTCGAGGTCGGGGTGACAGCGCCGGAAGTTGAATAATCACCCTCATGAACAAAACGGGTCAGGATATCATTTTCATTGGTGGCCAGGATGAGCCGATTGATACAACCGGCGGGCAGCAGCTGTTTGGCGACATAACCGGCAAAAATATCTCCGAAATTGCCGGTGGGCACCGAAAAATCAATTGATTCGGCCCCGGTTTTCCACAGCTTGCAGTACCCGTACACGTAGTAGACCACCTGGGCCAGGACCCGGGCCCAGTTGATGGAGTTGATTGCTCCGAGATGGAAGGTATCTTTGAATTCAAGATCGCCGAAAATTTCTTTGACAATGGCCTGGGCATCATCAAAGGTTCCGCGCACCGCAATATTAAAGACATTGGGGTCGACAACCGTGGTCATCTGCAGGGCCTGGATCGGGCTGGTCCGGCCATCGGGATGCAAAATAAAGATGTTGATCCCCTTTTTTCCCCGTACGCCGTAAATGGCCGCGCTGCCGGTATCACCCGAGGTGGCGCCGACAATATTCATAAAACTGCCGCTCCTTTTGAGGATATACTCAAACAGGTTTCCGAGCAGCTGCAGAGCCACATCCTTAAAGGCCAGGGTCGGGCCATGGAACAGTTCCATGATGTACAGGTCGTCGACCTGACGAACCGGTGTAATCTGGGGATGGGAAAAACTCCCATAGGAACGTTCCACCAGCTCATCAAGATCAAGCCTCGGAATATCATCGACAAACAGGCTGAGGACGTCCAGGGCCAGATACTGATAGGGCAGGTTGCGCCAGGAGTTCAGCTTCTCCCTGGAAACGGCAGGCAGGGTTTCCGGCAACAGCAGACCGCCGTCTCGGGCCAGGCCCATCATCACGGCATCCTGAAAGCTGACGGGTTCGATCCCGCCCCGGGTACTTATATATTTCATAATAATATGAGTTTTGAGTTTTGAGTTTTGAGTTCGGAGTTCTGCGTTCGGAGTTCTGCGTTCGGAGTTTTGAGTTCCGGGACTCAGATCAACACTTGAGCAGATCCTCCCCTTCCATCTCCGTTGGTACAGGCAGCTCAAGAATGGAGAGCATGGTCGGGGCAATATCCTTGAGCGCCCCGCCATCCTGCAACGTGCAGTCCTTGAACTGATCGGCTACCAGAATAAGCGGTACCGGGTTCAGGCTGTGGGCGGTATAGGGCTCGCCGGTCTCCGGATTGACCATGACCTCGGCGTTGCCGTGATCAGCAGTGATCAGCATAATACCGGCCCGCTCCTGCATATAGGATCGAATTCGTCCCAGACACCGGTCCACAGTGGCACAGGCCCGGACCGCCGCCTCAAGGACGCCGGTATGGCCGACCATATCGCCGTTGGCAAAGTTGAGAATAACCACATCAAAGGGGGTGCCGGCCTGTTCATTTTTCTGCAGGGCATCCAACAGGGCATCGGTCACCGCCTCGGCACTCATCTCCGGTTTAAGGTCATAGGTGGCCACGTCCCGGGGCGATTCGATCAGGATACGTTCCTCGCCCGGAAAGGGTTTTTCTTCACCGCCGTTAAAGAAATAGGTGACATGGGCATATTTTTCGGTCTCGGCAATCCGCAGCTGGTGGAGGCCGTGGCGACTGAGTTCCTGGCCCAGGATATGGGTCAGGGTCTGGGGCGGGAAGGCAATGGGAAAGGTGAAATCCGCCTCGTATTCGGTCATGGTCACCAGCTCGAGAAGATTCGGTCGATTGCCGACGTTAAAATCCTTGAAATTGCGATCACCAAAGGCATGGCAGAGTTCACGGGCCCGGTCGGCGCGAAAATTAAAAAAGATCACCCCGTCGTCATCCCCCACTGACCCAACGGCTGCGCCCTGCCCGTCAACCAGCACGGTCGGAACAATAAATTCATCGGTTTCCCGGCGTCCATAGGCCTCTTCAACCGCCTGGAGCGGATCGACGGCAGTATTCCCCTGCCCCGCCACCATCGCCAGCCAGGCCTTTTCCACCCGGTCCCATCGTTTATCCCGGTCCATGGCCCAGTATCTGCCGCTGACGGTTGCCACCTGACCACAGCCGATATTCTCCATCTCGGCCACCAGTTGGCGCATATAGTCAAGACCGGATGAAGGCGGGGTATCACGGCCATCCATGAAACAGTGAACAAAGACACGATCCAGCCCTTTTTCCCTGCACATCGCAAGCAGGGCAAAGAGGTGATTGATATGGGAATGTACTCCGCCATCGGAGACCAGCCCCATGAGATGCAGTCCGCTGCCCTGGGTCTTTACCCGGTCCATGACCTCGCCCAGGACTTGATTGGCGGCAAACTCGCCGGAATCAATGGCCAGGTTGATCCGGGTATAATCCTGGTAGACGATACGGCCGGCTCCGATATTGAGATGGCCGACCTCTGAATTTCCCATCTGGCCCTCGGGCAGACCGACCAGACCATTATGGGCCACAAGGGTCGTATATGGAAACCCGGCAGTCCACCGGTCCATATTGGGTGTATCGGCAACGGCAACCGCATTGGTCGGACTGCTGTCGGCTATGCCCCAGCCATCGAGAATAGCCAGCAGCAAAGGCGTATTTTTCCGCATGCTCATTCCTCACCTTCCAAAAGTTCATCCAGCTTGATCCTGGGCGCATCATGCCACAACCCTTCCAGGTCATAAAACTCCCGTTTATCCTTGTAAAAGATATGGACGACCACGTCGCCGAAATCAAGCAGCACCCAGAGCCCTTCCCGCAGCCCTTCACTGTGCTTGCTGGAAACCCGTTTGGAACGCAGTTCACCCTCGATGGCCTCGGCCAGCCCCTGCACATGGCGGGTGGAATGACCGCTCATCAGGACAAAG
>DRKH01000072.1 GCA_011051825.1 Desulfobulbus sp. | reverse complement strand
GAGCCATATCAACAGCTTGCCTCCCATGGCCATGTGCTCCAAGTGGCAACAACCATATATTATGATCGGCGGCGACGCAGTAATCGACTGCGCCGTCCTCATGAGCGATAACCGCAGCTTTCTGAGAGCAAACCGGCTCTGCAACTTATTGGAAGACGATTTCAGAAAGGCATGGAAGTCCGATTACTACCGCCGTGTTAGAGCGTCGGTCCCGAAAACCACTGGCCCTATTTCAAAACACTGTCATCTATGCCGCGGATATGCCACAAAGGAGCGGGCGACGCGTTACGGAATATTTGACGAAAAGAGCATTGTCCCAGTGGACCGTATGGGCCATACCCGGAATCTTGAACAGTAAACAAGGGAGTATTCCATGAACATAGGCATTACCTGGGCACGGGGTTCGGGCTCAACCCTGAAAGGAAAAAACAAATACCCGCTTCATGGCCGGCCTCTCATATACTGGCCACTGATGTCTTTGAAAAAAAGCCGCACCGTGGACATGCTCTATGTCTTCACCGAAGACGACGAAATTGCGGAATACGTTCAAGCCATCGGATGGCGTGTTATTCCGAGGCCTTCTCATCTTGTCAGCTACAGCGATAAGCGTTTCAGCATGCAGGGTGCCTGGCGACTGATAACCGAACACGTCGCCAATGATCTGGATCTGCCGCTACCGGACTTTTGCGGAGACTGGATCACGATGTTTCATCTCCTTTCAGATACCGCATTTTCCCTCAACTGCAATAACTGCATGCTCAGAAGCGTTACATTCAGCGGAATGTACCGTTTGATAGCGGAAAACAATTGGCCTGCCGTATATCCGGCTGCACGAGTCGACGGTCAGTACATGCTGGGGCATCCGGACGGCTACCTCTTTCCCATCTGGCATTGCCAGGGCTTGAACAGGCAATACTATCCGCCACTCTACAAGCCGCTGCTGAATACCGGTTTTACCAGGGCAACCGTCGGTATTCCGGGCAGACCAAAACATTATTACTACGAAATAGATGCAATCGAAGCCATGGATGTTCATGACCGGATGGACATCGAAATCCTGGAAGCCTTTCTGGAACGGAATCCGGACTACTTCGGATTTCAGGATGCTCCGCAGGAAACATAACATCATGGATCCCTCTTTTCTCCTGATCAGTTTGCCCCGAAGCGGCACGACCCTGCTTGAAAACATTATCAACAAGGCATCTGACTGCTGGCTTTCACCGGAGTGCCATTGGCTGCCCTTCATGCATGAAGCCGGGCATCAATTCATTCACTATTATAAAAATGGCAGATCGAAAAAGGAAAAAAAAGAGGCGTGGCATAACGCCCTGAGACAACTCAATGCCTCGCTTACGGGCCGGAATGCCTCGCTTACAGACCAGAAAGGCAGGTGGGGGCTCCAGGTCATTGGACAGAAAAATGCTGAAAACATGCCCTTGCTGCAGGATCTCTATCCTGGTGCCAAAATAGTCCACCTTACGAGGGACCCCAGAGACACTTTTCTTTCCATGCTCCGCACCGGCATAGGAGTTTTCCCGTCCCAGTTCCGGAAACAGGGAAATATAATGACAAGGCTTATGGCCGAATATCCGGATCGGATACACAGGATACGCTATGAAGATCTGATACTGCAGCCTGACAAGACCATTTCCAAATTGTGCGATTTTCTTGAATGTACCTATTCTCCCGCAATGCTCGAACCTCTGACCAGACGAATTTCACAGAACCAGAAACCAGCACTTGCCAGGACTGACTTTTACAGGGGACGAATACGCCCGGACCCGCAACTGGCCGCACGTTGGAAACGCCAGATGCACGTTGAAGACCTGGCCCGATTCAATTTCCTTACCGAAACACTAAAAAACTTTGGATATCCCGTGATTTCAATGAAATCTGCCCTGGAGATAGAATCTGACGGCCCTTGCCGACTGGTTCTTGCAGGCATGAGCAGCCAAGGCTCAGAAACTGTTGATATCGACAAATCCGGCAACACGCAGTTGCCGATAACAATAAACTGCGCAGGCGCCGTAACAGTACGAATTGTTGAAGGAGCACATCTTGTGAGGCGCATCCATCTTGCATGCGCCGGCGAACTTTCCCCCTCTGCCTCTGAACAGGATTGTTTCCATATTCGTCTCGTTCCCGAAACGGCAGACAGAATTCCCTCTCACTCCATGGTCAGGAGCTGGGCACTTTTTTGCCTCAGCTCCAAGCCTGGGCCGAAGGCCCGAATTGCTCTTTATACCGCAGGTGGCGCGACCCGTGCCTTTATTGAACGAATTCGTGCTCAAATTCATTGGGAATGCATCATAGATTCATCCATTCAGGGAAGTATTCAAGGCATACCCATTATTCCGCCTGAAGCTGCTGCAGCGAAAGATCTTGACTACATTCTTGTCACCAGCCTGGCCAATTACCGATCCATAAGGGAAACCCTGGAAAAACTCGGATATAGCGAAGGCAGACATTTTTGCCCTGTATGTGTCCCTGATCAGGACATATAGTATCCACTCACCCCTGGCTCTTTTGCCCGATGGCTACCTTGATTGTCTGACCCGATCTGGAGAAATGCCATGAAAATCGTTCTTGTCTCTCCCGTTTCAAAGGCCGGAAACGGTGGATTCATTCTAGGGTTGGCCTATATTTCCGCCATGCTGAAAAAGCATGGCTACTTGGAAATATCCGGTTTTGATCTTATGTATCAGTCTGAATCAGACTTCCTTGAGGCCTCCCGGGATGCTGACATTGTAGGTTTTTATTGTACCACCAGGACGTTCCAGGAGGTCAGGAGGCTGACAGGCAAAGTCAAGGAAAACAACCCGGAGGCCTTTGTAGCGACAGGTGGCCCTCATCCCACGGTTGTTCCGGATGAAGTCATCAGAGTTGACTCCATAGACATGGTTTGCATTGGAGAAGGAGAACACACCATGCTGGAAGTGGTCAGAAGGCTTGAAACCGGGCACAGAGATCTTTCAGACATTCCGGGAATCGTCTGGAAGAAAAATGGGCAGCCGGTACGCAACAGGCCTAGACCTGTCCTGACGGATCTGGACTCCTTGCCCTTTCCAGACTGGGACCTGTTCGACCGCAGCAATTATTATTCGGGGCTTGCCACACCTATTGCCTCCAGAAGCTGTCCTTATGCCTGCATTAACTGTATGCCGGCCTTGAGAAAAATCGCAGGCCCCTACCGGCGCCGCAGTGTTGAAAATGTGGTAGCCGAGTTAAAGGAATTGAAAAAAGATTATGGCATTGACCATGTCTTTTTCCAGGACAATGACATCTCTGTGAGCAGAAACTGGCTGAATAACTTATGTAACCGGCTCATCGAGGAAGATCTGAAAATTCGCTGGCATGCGCTGTGCCGGGTTAACACCCTGGATCGTGAGATCATCAAACAGATGAAACAGGCGGGGTGTGTTCATATCAATATAGGAGCAGAATCCGGATCACAGCGGGTAATTGAGCTGCTCAACAAAAAAATCGACCTGGAAAAAGTCAGGCATGTTGTCCAATGGTGCAATAGAGAACGCCTTGAGGTAACAGTATTTTTCATGATCGGCATCCCGGGCGAGACATTGGAGGAAATGCGCTCAACCATCGAGTTTGCAGGTTCCCTGAAGGCGGACGACCTCATGATCAGTGTAGCACAGCCTGTTCCGTACACTAATTTTGAGAAAATCTGCAGAAACAACAACTGGCTGCTCACTGATGACCCTGACGACTTTGATACTCCGGACAGAACCGGGGGCATGAAATGCTGGATCAAAACTGACCAATGGGGTCCTGAAGATATTCAATCAATCAAGCGTGATACCAGGAAAATATTAAAAAACCTTGGCTATCAGGAAATCGACAATAAATTTCTTTTCAGGAACTTTGACTCTATAATAAAAAAACGAGGATGGGATCATGTTGGCTTAATGGCCCGTGAAGAGATAAGAAAGTTCAGTAAAAGCCGAAAAATCAGAGACCTGCTGCAGGCAGGTTATTTCATAGCAAAAAAGACAATGTTATCACTGTAGGGCAGCAACAGGCAATCCACCAAATGCCGGCCCCGGCCGACCTCATTTAAAAAAATAGTAATAGCATCTGGTAATACCGGGATAATATGGTTCGAATCCCTTTTAACAGTCTGAAAAAAATCAGCATACCCGTGCTCTCTCCTGGGCCGCCAGGAAGCTGGGATGAAGAAGTTGCCGCCAACCCGCGTATTTTTAAGCAAAATGGTTCTTTTTATAATTTCTATACCGGTTATTCCCGTAACGGCACCTACTGGGGCATAGGCCAGGCAATCTCCTCCGACCTGATTCATTGGCAAAAAGTGAACAACAGCCCCCTGATCCAGACGGGCGACAGCGGTACATGGCATCACGCCAATGTTGACGGGGCATGGGTAGTTAAAGATGCGCAGGACCGTTGGCACCTGATCCATGAGGGGAGAAGGCTGTTCAACACCTTTGAGACACAATCATTTGGCTTGGTGCGACTTGAAAACGGATGGAAGGGAGGAGTCCGCTCCTGGCCGTTCAATCCCGTATTCACTCCTACCGGAAAAGCTGGTGATTTCGATTCGACCGGTCTGCTTGCTCCTTTGATCTACCGGATAAATGGCAGTTACTGGCTATTTTACTCGGGTTTCGATGGAAAAAAATTTTCAACAGGCCTGGCATTTTCCGAAGACCTGCTGAACTGGCGAAGATATCAACACAATCCCATCTTCAGGCCAGGAACACAGGGAAGTTGGGATTCACATGGTGCAATACTACTGAATTTCTTCAGAGCAGGCGATCTCTTTTATGCCTTTTACGAAGGAATGGATTTCAGAGGACGGCTTGCGGCCGGTCTTGCTGCATCATCGAACCTGATCTGCTGGCAGAGAGTTACCAGAAAACCCGTGATACGCGGTGGAGGCCCCGGCAGTTTTGATGAAAAAAAGCTCTGTTCCCCCTTCAATGTTATACATGACTCCAAGATATATCTTTTCTTTGGCGCTCATCCGGCAGGGGAGAGGCCCGGTTTCACTGGCCTGGCTGTTGCCGAACTCGCTCCCTGGGCAAAGCACGCGGAAACATGTGGCCAGAATATAGACATAAGCGACCGGGATAATCCATGCATCTGAATCCAGATTTTTTCAAAAAAATCGATACACCTGAAGGGCCGGCGAACTTCACGTTCTGGAAAAACCTGTGCACAGAGGCGGAAAGCTACAGAGGATCATGGGAAAAAATACTTCTGGTCCTTCGTCCAGATGCAATAGGTGATTTTATTCTTTTCTCTCCCGCCCTGGCCGGCCTGCGGAAGCACTTTCACGATCACCTGGTAGTGCTGATCGGCATTCCTGAAGTCTGTGAACTTGCAACCGCTTTCAGGTTAGCCGACCATACCATACCCTGGAACCGGTCCGCTTACGAAAGGCGCGGCCGATACTGGCGTTCCTTCCTCCTCAAACTTGCGCAAACCACACCGGTGGACACCCTGTTTTATCCATGCATAAGCCGCGAGGAGAACGCGGACGAAATGGTTGCGGTAATTCGTGCGCGGGAAAAAATTGGCGTCAGAAGCGACGGCTGCAATATTACGGTGGAAAAGGCCCTTCATAATGAAGCCCTGTATTCACGCATACTCGACATCGGAAAAGCCGGGGGTCACGAGACAATCCGTAACCGTCGTATTCTCAAATTGTTAGGCCTGAAACCAGCTCCTGTATCCTTCTTGAATCACGAGCATCCGACCATCTTGGCATTCATGCGGAAAAAGGGTATTGAAAAGCCTTTCCTGCTTTTGGCCCCAGGTTCCAGGGTCGAGACTAAATCATGGCCCCGGAAGCGGTTTCAAACCGTTTTGGACTGGCATCTGGCCAACACGAGTGCACAGGTCGTCATAGCAGGAGGGCCTGGTGATGTCCGGAAGGCGGAAAAACTGCGAACCGAATGTTGTGCTCCCGACAGAGTCTTTTCATTCGCTGGTCAGCTCAACCTTGTCCACTCTGTTGCGATTACCGGCCATGCGTCCCTCTTCATCGGCAATGACTCCGGTCTTGCCCATATAGCGGCTGCACAAAATATTCCAGGTCATGTCATAATGGGTGGCGCACATTATGGCCGTTTCTTTCCATATCCTGATGGGCATTCCCTCCATGTCCATACTTTCAGACTGCCATGCTTCGGCTGCGACTGGAAATGTGTCCGGACAAGGCCGGAATGTGTCCAGCGGACCAAGATACCCGAAGAGGCACTGACCAAGACCTTAAAATTCTTGTCTTCAACGTCCCGAAAACCTGTTACCATTGAAGAACACATGACACATGCCCCGCCGCATCAACTCAACTATCGCGACATTTCCCAGAACCGCCATCAGCGGAGCTAAATATCCCGGGAGTTCCTTTCTCTGGCATACTACAGAAGACTACCTCCAACGGTATACTACCCCTGGTTAATCCCCTTTGTAACAGCAATGGGTCAGGTCCAATGCTCCAAGACGTTGCGTCTCTGGTTTAATCCAAGTTCAAGTTCCACTGGAACAATTTGCTGACCTGATATACGCTCCTTTACCCGATAACAGGAGACAGGCGACAAATAGGTCTATGACTGCGGCGGTAGTGAGCGGTGGCCGCTCCTGTGGGCTTGCGCACTTATTCTGAAAAAAACATCACTGTTCGAACAAGCGACCATCCTGTCATGGCTGAGAAAACACCGTTAGTTTCCATTGTTATCCCAACCTTCAACCAAGGACAATACCTGTCGGCCTGTGTGGACCATTGCCTTTTCCAGACCTATCCAAATCTCGAGATCATCATCGTGGACGGCGGCTCTACGGATTCCACAAAAGAATATCTTGAGAGGTTGCCGGAAAAAATTGCAACCCGTACCATGCAACCCGTAATCTCCATGAACGAGGACGGCGAAATCATCCGGAAGAGCGTGATCTCCTATCCCCAGAACCGCCACCTTGAAATTCTTTCCTTTTCCGAAGACATCGGCCCCACGAAAACCATAAACGAAGGTCTCGCACGAGCCAAGGGCATGTTTTGCACCTATGTCGTAGGCGATGATCTGCCCCATCCCCACATGATCGAGGAGATGGTCAGAGTACTCGAAAATGAACCTGTGGATTTTGTCTATGCCGACATGAACCTGGTAGATGATCGGGGCCACATCCTTCGTCAGATCAGGCTGCCGGACTATACTTTTGAACAATGCCTGGCCCGCTGGTTCCACCTGGGAGTTTGCCGTCTTTATCGCAGAAGCCTGCATGAGAAGGCAGGGCTAATGGACGAGACCTATACCGGAGCCAACGACTACGACCACTATCTGCGATTCGCCATGGCCGGTTGTCGATTCTTGCATCTTCCTAAGGTCCTGTATTCAGTACGCTGGCACGGCCCGGGGCGAAAAACTGGACAACATACGAAAAAACGTTATCAAAACCTTCTTAACGAGTCAAAACACTGTGCGTGGAGGGCCCGAAAATGGTATGCGCGGTCAGGACAAACACCTCGGCTACTCCTGTAGGCAACAGGGTCCAAATCAAACTTGATGGACTCGTAATAAGTCTCCCTTCCGGCTAAGACCGACATTTTCGGGACGGTTTTCTGGCCGGCGCTAAAACTCGCGAACTCGGCTATTGCCTCAAACAAGCGAGTTTTTTAACGCACCGGCCAGAAAACCGTCTGTGTCCGAAAACTGTCGGATACGCCTCCAGGGAGACTTTTTACGAGGTTGTCAAACTTAGGGACACGCGTTTTCTCATTTGTTGAACAGCCCGCATCTTTCACAAAGGTCGTTGCGAACGGTCTGAAAATGCCATGGCTACAGTAATCAGCGCGAAAAAGTCCGCAGACACATGAGAATATGTCGAGGAACCCTTTTTGCACTGTGACGCGGCAGGCATGGTGTTTTCAGACCTTGCAGCAGATCGCTTGTGAAATGTGCGGGCTGGGTGACGCTACGAAATATTCCTGCCCGTCCCGGGCCGGAATGAGGGCCAGGATCCTTCTGCCGCGGTGCTCGGCCATCCGGCTTCCTACTCCACCCGCACCAGGTAACCGCCCTTGAGGTCATCGCTGATGCGCAGGCCGGTGACGTGATGTTTGCCGCCAAGAGAGATGACAAACGTCTCGCCCGCCGAAAAACGCTTTCCCAGGGTAAAGGGGGTCTTTTTGCCGCCTTCACGCATCACCACAGTGTTGATGATCACCGGCGCATCCTGGCAGACGATCTGGACCCGGGAGATATCCCGGTTCACCGGTACCTCCTTGGCGCCGCCGCCGGCATGCTGCTGCGCGATCTCGGTCCAGGAAAAGGCCGTGCAGGGGAAGATCAGAAGAGAAAACATGAGCGAGGGGAAAAGAAAAAACTTGCGGTACGGCATGTGACCTCCTTTTTGCCCCGGGATGCGACCGTTGGAGGTGTCTCATCGCAACAGATCACGGGGAATGCAGTTACCCTGAATTGACACAGGACTTGTAATCGGTTGCAGGGTGCCACAGTTGCGCGTGATCGGCCCCTGCAATCATACAACCCCGTATATTGGAAGGTTCGGACGCGTGCAGATGGGGGCCCTGTGACCGCTCGGGGTTCATTGCGGTATGCCTTGCATGGCACACCACAAGGCGAAGAAGATGGGGAAAAACGCTCAATTCCGGTCAGATAATATGCCGGATACGGGATTTGAATTCCGCCGCCAGTTCCTCGTCCCCGATCTCGTCGGCGAGCATGGCTGCCAGCTCCGAGAGACGGGCCGGGATGACCGGGCCGTTTGCGCGCCATTTTTCGAGGAAATCCTGCATGACCACCTCGGCGACCGGGCCGATGGCAGCGGCCAGGGCCTGGCCGATATCACGGAGATGGGCCTCCATCTCCAGGTTCACGCCACTGTCGCCGGGTTCGTCCTCCTCCGTTTCGGTGGAAACCTCCCTGGTCGCAGACGCTGAATCCTCCCGGCCGGCGCCGGCATCACACATGTCGGCGACAAGCATGCCGGCAGTGGTTGCAATCAGTGAGCAGTTGGCCTGGTTCTCGCAGATGGTCATCAGGACGCCGCCGTTTTCCAGGGGGATCCCGACAACCGTGTACCGGTCGAACCGGAAATGGCTTGAACGGATGGAGAGACCGCACATGGTCCCCATCTGAACCTGGCGAACCAGGTGCATACCCACATTCTGAAACATCTCTGCCGTCAGGGGCGAATCCAGGTCCCTGCACAGGGGCCCCTTGTGCCGGTCAAACACGCAGGATCCGGTCACACCGGGGATGGCCGCGATCTCCTTGAGCAGTTTTTCCATGGCCATCACGAATCCCCCATCCGGCTGATCGCCTGCCGCAGACCGCCGGTCACCGCTGCGGGTGAACCATTCTCATCCAGCAGCAGGCCGATGATCAATCCGCCGCCCGGAACGATCAGCATGTTGTCGCCATTGTCCAGGACCATGTGGATACGGTGCGGCCCCTTGACGTTGAGGACCTTGCGCATCTGGATTCCACTGACGACACAGTAGGTGATGAAATCCCCGACCTTCTGATTCCTGGAAGACTGGGTAATGACCTTGCCCTGCCGGTTCAGGATGAAATAGTGTTTCACCGACGGAATGGCGATGATGGCCTCCACCAGACGCCTGAGAGTGGGATTCCCTTGAACATCCGCCATTATCCCGGGCCTGTTCCGCTGCCGTTCCGGCCCGGTTCCGCCAGGCCCCTCCCGCTTTCCCTGCTCCTGTTCCTCGTATGTCCGTTCGTCATGGAGAGTCGCCGCAGTGAGCAGCAGGTGGGCAAGAGGCTGCCGGATACGCTGCAGCCTGTCTTCCGGGTCGGTGACACGGAAAGAGGGGTCACTCCAGGTAAGGAGGGTGTAGGCGGCCTCCTCTCCCACCTGGTCGTCGCAACAGGCATCGACGAGCACACCGCCGTCAAAATAGAAACAGCCGGAACGGTCTTCGCAGCTGACCACCAGGGTGCAACTCTTTCGTTCCTGTTCCAGCATCTGGAGAAAAGATGCCAGAGAGACTCCGCCAATCTGTCCGCCGACCGCCTGCACCATAGTCTTAGCTGTCCGGAAGCTGCCGGAGTCGCACAGTACCGCCCGCACGGCTCCAGAAGTCATAGCCCTGGATTGAGCGTTTCACCCGCCTGCAACCGGCAAAAAGATCATGGCAATAATGTCTTTTCTTTTTACCGTGTTGCAGAGGGGGGGAAGCTTTCAATTCAGGATAGAGTTTCTTTTGAAGACCTGCAGTATGTTATCACGAACAAATCGGATTTGAAAAGTAAAATTGCCCTATTTTCCTTTTCCGGAAGGACGGGGAGAGAAAAGGCGGCACTTCTGGCCGGAGCTTGCGAAAACGACCCGGTCCGGCATCTGCCGCGACTTGAAACCATAGGCCCGGCATCCCCTTGGACGGGCAGCCTCGTAGGTGATGAAAAAATGCCGGCATTGCAGGCAGTCCGGCCGGTCTGACATGGCGGGCACCATCCTTTTTTCACCCCTCCCCCGGCCCTTCTCCCGACGCGGTGAACACCTCCTGGGCCTGGCGCAGGGAGTCTTTCCTGCCAAAGACGGTGACGATGTCACCATCCTCGAAACGGGTGCCACCACGGGGGATAAGGACCATGCCGTTCCGCTCCACCGAGACCACGTTCACCGCCTCGGGCAGATCCAGGTCGCGCAGCAGCGCGCCCACGGCCCGCTGTCCCTTCCTGAGCCGGAATTCCCTGAAGCCGTTGTACTCCTGCCTGCGCAGCGTCACATGACTTTCCAGGAGCTGGCCGCGCTGTTTGCGGACAATACCCACATCGTAGGCCCGCAGGATGTCACTGCGGCTGATCAGCCCCAGCAGCTTTCTCTTCTCCCCGCGGCTGACCACCGGCAGGCGGGCGAGATCCCGGGGGGCCATCTTCTGGATGGCCGCCCAGATCGGCTCGTCCGGGTAGACCGTGACCGGGTCGGGCACCGCCACGTCATCCACCTGCAGGCCACGCAGGTTGATGGCCGACTGCGACAGGGCCTTTTCCATGTCCTGCAGGGTGACGATCCCCCAGAGCAGTCCCTCCTCGTCCAGGACCGGAAAGCCGAGGAAGTTGGTCTCCTGGAACCGCTGGTAGAGTTCGGCCAGAGTCTGGTCCCTGCGGATGGTCACCGGGTTCCGGTTCATTACCTCGCCCACCATGACGCCCTGCATGATGTCCATATCCCTGCCCTGGGCAAAACGGATGCCGCGTC
>DRKH01000071.1 GCA_011051825.1 Desulfobulbus sp. | reverse complement strand
TGTTCGTTCTTCCGCTTCCGCGGCAGGTAAGCGTAGACTCCGAACCAAGGGCAAGGCTTTGATTTTCCGACCAGTTTCCCACGTAGTACAACGCCCATATGGTAGCAGACACCCCTACGCTCGCTATTTCTCAATCACCAGTCAGTCTCCTTTCATTTCAGTAAACGGTTTGTTCATGTCGTCCACCCATTTGACCGTACCGGTGGTTGTGTCCATAACGTATATCTGGGTGATATTATTTCTCACCACAATCTCTATTTGATACCTTCCCACCGGATTGGTGCCGCTCGCACCGGTCAGCAAGACTACTGCCAATATGCTTAACGCGCCGATAAGAAAAAACGATATTTTCCCCTGTAAAGCAACTGTAGACATACCCATTCCTCCATGGTTTGAAGTATTGCCGGCAGGAGGCCGCGGTCTTTTTTGCTGGTCCCGGCACCGGATCCGGCATACGTTTTGTACTTTAAAAAGATCAGAAGTGGCCTAAGGGTACAATAGAATGTCATCTGATGGTATTCATTTCAAGCAGAGAGTGTTCCTCTGACACATTGATCTTCCTGATTACGTACAAAGCGCAGCATTTCCCAAATCAGGGATATAATCGCTTGTTCCGCCGGACCATAGAACCCTGTGAATTCGTCATAAATTCAGTGGGTTCGTAACGATCTTTGATCTTCAGCGATGGTATCCCCTGCATCTGGCTGAGGATTGTGGGTAATCAGATTGATCTCTCTTCCCTTACCAGGAATGAAAATAAAAAGAATTGACCTCCATTTTGGAAAATCATATCCTTCTTTAGGAACCTTTTTAACTCTATACAGGAGGAAAAATGATTATCACCAATGTTGAAAATGTGCCGGGAAAGTCCATTGAGGAGCATTTCGGTATTGTCCAGGGGAGCACGGTCAGGGCAAAGCATGTGGGAAGGGATCTGATGGCAAGCCTGAAAAATCTGGTCGGCGGTGAGCTGAAGGGATATACGGAACTCCTTAATGAGGCCAGGCAGGAGTCGCTTGCGCGCATGCAGGAACAGGCGGAAGGATTGGGTGCCAACGCCGTGATCAATGTCCGTTTTGCGACCTCATCGGTTGCCCAGGGGGCATCGGAGTTGTTTGCCTACGGTACGGCGGTCCGGCTGGAATCGGAGTAAGAGCATGAAGGATTTTTTTATGAATAACAGCGATCTTGTCATATTTATGGTCCTTATTGTCGTTGGCTATGTGTCCGGTGCCATTGCTGAAAAACGCCATTATGCCTCCATCAAAAAACGGGAACAGGAGATGGTTGAGCTGCCGGTGGTGACGATCCGTAATGTACATTCGGATTCCGATGTTCAGGAGTCGGGTCTGGTGATGGGCAGCGCTGTGATCTCTATCGATTACTTCAAACGTTTCCTTGCCGAATTGCGAAACCTGTTCGGTGGCAGGGTGCGCTCCTATGAATCTCTTGTCGACCGGGCTCGTCGGGAGGCCATCCTGCGGATGAAGCAGGAGGCCCAAAGGAAACATGCCGACCTTATAATAAATTTTCGTTTGGAGACCTCGGCCATCGGCAAGTCGGCCAACCGGAAAAGGCACATCGGCAGTGTGGAGGCGCTGGCCTACGGAACTGCGGTCAGCCTCCGCAACGGATGAAGTTTACGGCAAAACTTGCTGACGGGGATGTCAACATCTCGAAGGGCAACCCGTTAAAAGAGGCGGCATGGCTTGTCGGCGGGTTGATAACAATCCTTGCACTGCTCTACATTGGGCTTGGATTTGTGGCCGGTCTGGTGGCCATGCATCTCCCGGTAAAGGCCGAGGTCTGGATCGGCCGCAAAATTTCTGCAGGATTTCAGGACCGGTCAAACCACTACCTCCAGCAGCATCTTGACGGCCTGATCGGGGCCCTTCCCGCTGATTCACCACTCCATGCCTATACCTTCAGAATCTTTCTTGATGAATCGGAAAAGGTAAATGCTTTCGCCCTGCCCGGCGGCAGTATCGTCGTTTTTAAAGGCCTTTTGCAGACGGTTGGATCGGAAAACGAACTGGACATGGTCCTGGCCCATGAGCTCGGTCATTTTGCCCATCGAGATCATTTGCAGGCCATGGGGCGCAGTCTGCTGGTGGTTGTCGGATCATGGCTGCTGCCGGGGGATCAGTCCTCGGATATTCTTCCCTGGATTATGGGTAAACTTGAACGAAGATATTCGCAGAAACAGGAGGCGGCTGCCGACAGCTGGGGACTGGATCTGCTGAACCGCCGCTACGGGCATGTCGGCGGGGCAACGGATTTTTTTAAGCGGCTGGCCGGAAATGGAAAAACGCATTTGGCCTACTTTCTTGCCACTCACCCCCATCCGGAAGACCGGCTGCACCGTTTGGAAACATTGATACGGCAAAACGGCTATGCTGTCCGGGAAACCATTCCGCTTAAAAAAGGGTGGATTGAAAAACGGGCCGAATAAGTGTTCCGTGATCAGCCCGTTGTAACAAATCATCACTCTTCAGCTGCTTCATCACCGGATTTTAAATAGATGTCGCGCTGGGGGAAGGGGATCTCGATTCCCTGGTCCCGGAAGGCACTGTGGATCATTTTGAGCAGGTTGTGGGTTTCCCGGCCCCGGTGCCGGGGATCCTGGACCCAGACCAGGAGCTGGAACAGGATGGCGGATTCGCCGAAACTGCGAACCCGTACCCGGGGTTCGGGCTTTTCAGCCAGGGCATGGTTTTCAGCCGCCACCCTGAGCAGGGTTTTTTCGACCAGCCGCAGCTCACTGTTATAGCCGACCCCAACGTCGATGCGGATGCGGTAGCGGGGCTCCGGCGCCGACTGGTTGATGATTTTTGTGGTCGACATGATTGAGTTGGGTATCGTAATCAAGATGTCGTCCCTGGTCTTGATCTTTGTTGACCGGATGCCCACTTCAACCACTTCGCCCCGTTCGCCGCTGTCTAAAATGATATAATCGCCCACCTTGTAGGCCGCGTCGACAAACAGGGCAATGCCTCCGAAAAAGTTGGCCAGGGTGTCCTTGGCGGCAAGAGCGATGGCGATACCGATGATCCCGGCTGAGGCAAAGAGCGGAGTCAGGTTGACTTTCCAGATGACCAGAGCCCACAGTATGCCGGTGAACAGGATGACAATACGGGAGATGTTCTTGATCATGTAGAAATGGGTTTTGTCGATCTTTTCCAGCACCCAGCTCATGTTGTTCTCGTTCATGGCCGTGATTTCACGGATAAGCGAAATCCACCAGACCATCAGGATCAAGGTCTTGATGATGTTGGGCAGGATCATGTTCCAGGGCGGGGGAGGAACCGGTTCGATCAGAGAGGCATGGGTAATGCCGAGCAGGAAGATCGACCAGCAGATCGGCCGATGGATGATCTCCATGATCCGTTCATCCGCTTCCCACTGGGTGCGGTTGGCGATCTTCATCAGGAGACGATCGATAAAGAGGTCAGCCGCTTTGGCCAGCAACGCATAGACACAGATCAGCAGGGCGCGTTCTCCAAGCTGGTAGCGGCCAAGCTCATGCATGGAGTAGGACAGTTGTGTCTTGAAGATTTCCTGTACTGTTCCGAAGTCCATGGGGTCCCTTCAGCCTTCAGGATGGTTGGTTGTATCCAATGGTTTGGCCTCATCAATGAGCATGATGGGGATATCGTTACGGACTGGAAAAACAAGCTTGCACGATAGGCAGATCAGGCCGTTTTTTTCTGTGTTTAATTGGATCGGCCCCTTGCATTTGGGGCAGGCAAGTATGTCGAGAAGTTCCTGTTTCATCAGATAATCCTTGGTGTTTGTTATTAAAAGTAGTCGATTGATGACCCTGACATATTGATGGACTGTTTTCCCGCCAATAGATTGTACACAGCCGCGGGTGCATCAAGGATTGACGGGAAAACAGAAAGGTCGTATAACTGCTGGCTGCTAATCATCATGCATAATTTTTAACAAATTTTCACCTAAATTGAGCGATCCGGGTATCAGAAAGGGCAAGAGGCGGAGGCTTACCGTTGTTTTTAAAGAAAATTGTCCAATGCGGATTTAGGGCTTCGGAAAGAAATACCTGTCCCATCCTGCTTGTCTTTTACCCCGGATTCTGCGTTGTGAAAAGGGTTACATAGTATCAATACATGCCCCTTTTCACACCTTGAATCCGGAACAGAATCCGGCACATTACGGAATAATTATTTTTTTCCGCAGCCCTTATGAAATATGGAGTTGTCCGATCGATGAAAAAGAGTATTCCGGTGGATCAGGCCGTTGGCATGGTGCTGCCGCATGATATAACGGAGATCCGAAAGGATCAGTTCAAGGGGCGGGCATTCAGAAAGGGGCATATCGTTCGAACCGAGGATATTGAACACCTGCGTCGGCTGGGGAAAGAACATATCTATGTGCTTGAACTCAGCGAGGATGAGATCCACGAAAATGAGGCTGCCGGGATGATGGCCCGGGCACTTGCCGGTGACGGGGTTGGGTTTGACGGTGAAGTGGTTGAAGGTAAAATCGCGCTGAATGCGACCTGCGACGGTCTGCTTAAGGTTGACCGTGAACGGCTGCTGGAGTTTAACCTGCTGGGCGAGGTCATGTGTTCGACCCTGCACGATAACACCCCGGTCAAACGGGGCGAACAGGTGGCCGCAACTCGACTGATCCCGCTGATAGGTGACCGGGAACTGGTGGCTCGGGCGGTGGAAACCGTTAAGGGGGATAAACCGGTTATCCGGGTTCTGCCTCTGGAAAAAGTTCGGGTCGGTCTGGTCATCACCGGCAGCGAGGTTTTTTACGGACGGATTGATGACAAGTTTGAACAGGTGCTGCGAAAAAAAATGGCGGCCTTGGGCTCGGAAGTCGTGACCGTGCGTTTTGCCCCTGATGATGCCGCCGTGATCGCAACGGAAATACAATCCTGTCTCAATGAAGGCGCGAACTTGATTGTGACCTCCGGTGGGATGTCGGTCGATCCCGACGATGTGACCCGCCAGGGTATCCGGGATGCCGGGGCAGAGGATGTGGTCTATGGGTCACCTGTGCTGCCCGGTGCCATGTTTCTGGTTGCCCGCATCGGCCAGGTGCCGGTGCTCGGCCTTCCTGCCTGCGGCATGTTTCACAACATAACGGTGTTTGACCTGATACTGCCCCGTATTCTCACCGGTGAGCGTGTCGGCCGCCGTGAGCTTGCCGCAATGGGGCATGGCGGGCTCTGTCGAAACTGTAAGCGCTGCCAATATCCGGTCTGTAATTTTGGCAAGTGACCGGTGTGTTTGTTGCATGAACTGTTGGGGCAGGCGCACGATCAGTATAAACTGCCGATTGGAACAGTCTGTTCTGGTAACTTGAGCTGTCTGTTTCCCGACGGCAGGTGTCTTTTCTGTTTCTTTGAGCGCGGGCCGGGTGCTTCTCGGCGATCTGCAAAAAAAAGAACGGCTTGGCTTGAGAAGTTGGACAAGCCATTTGATATATTAATGCATTTTAAGCTCAGACGATCAGCGACTCCCGGCAATTGAGTTGCCATAACTCTTTGAAACGGCTATAATACTTGAGTGAAATACATTCTCTTTTCATCCGTCCCGGTACAGGGATTTTTTCTCGGAGATGGGATTATGAGTAAAGGAATCATTTATCTGTTTGGAATCGCATGGTTAATTTTTGTTTCCGGAGGGATGGTCTCTGCCGGTGAACTTGACCGGGATTTTGGGGTCGATGGCCGGGTGTCGATTGAAATCGGCACCCATGGTGATCGGACCCAGGCCGTGGCGATTCAGTCCGATGGAAAGATTCTCCTCGGCGGTTCATCAACCGATGGCGATTCGCTGGCAATTTCGCTTATCCGCCTTCTTGCCGACGGCAGCCCTGATCCTTCATTTAACGGTGACGGTACGGTTCAGCTTGATATCGACAGCGGAGATGAGGAAATTCTGGCGCTGGGGCTGATGCCGGACGGGCATATTCTTGCCGGCGGATACCTGAACAGCGGGGCGGACCGGGATTTTGTTCTGCTTCGTTTCAATGCCGACGGCTTCCTGGATACCAGCTTCGGAAATCAGGGTAAAGTCGTGACCGCCGTTGGCAACAGTGATGACGAGATAACCGCTCTGGTTGTCGAAAACAATGGCGATGTTCTTGTGGCAGGCAGCGCTGCCGGCACCAATGGCCGGGTGATCGTTCTTGCCCGATATCTTGCCAATGGCCGTCTGGACCCCGGCTTTGCCGATCATGGACTCAGCCTGATCGGAATTGGCAGGGATGTGGTGGCCCAGGGCATGGTTGTCGACGCGGACGGGCGTATTGTTATCTCGGGTTCATATACCGATGGCGCAATAACCCGGATGCTGCTGGTCGGCTTCACCCGGGATGGTGTTGTTGACAGGGCTTTTGGCGACAACGGGGTTGCTCCTGCCGCCTATACCAAAAAAAACAACGAAGGGTATGGGCTTTTCCAGGCCGCCGCCGGCGACCTGTTTGTTGCCGGTTCCGTAGGGGTCGAGGGTGAGCGGAACGCAGCCCTGTTTCACTTTACCGCCCAGGGAATCCCGGATCTTTCGTTCGGTGAAGACGGTGTCCTGATATCTGCAATCAGTGCCGAAGATGACGTACTGTACAGTCTGGTCGGTAATGCGACCCGGCTCAATGCCGGCGGCTTTACCACCGAGAACGGCAGCCGTGATTTTCTTCTTCTCTCCTATGAACGCCAAAAAACCGCTGAACAGCAGGTGGCGCCTGCACCTGCCGCTGTCGGCGCCGGACAAAAGACCGGGGCACTGCATATCGGTACGCTTCAGGTGACGGATTCGTTTGCATCCTACGCGTTTGAACCGGTGGCTGAGGATAAAAAAGTACTTGAGCCCACGGTGATGACCACTTCCTTCGGCCTGGGGGACTCAGTGAGTTATGCCATAGCCATGCAAAAAGACGGCAAGGTGGTCACTGTCGGAACCAGTGGCGACAATGGCCTGACCAGCGCCGTTGTCGCCCGCTACAAGGTGTCTGATGAGGTGGCCGCCCCAGCCGC
>DRKH01000070.1 GCA_011051825.1 Desulfobulbus sp. | reverse complement strand
TTATTGCGGTCAACCCGAATTGCCCGATGATCGGAATCAATGGGATACCATGGAATCTTGCCCATGCCGGTTTTATTGATATTAACCTTATAGTCAATATCCAGCCGTTTCAGGTCACAACGGTCAAAGGCCGTGCAACCGCAGGACAGACAGCGGTCTGCCTCTCTACGGGCCATTTTTTCGGTAAATCCGAGTTTGACCTCGTCAAAATCCTGGACACAGACCTCGGGCGGGCGCTCCGGCATCTTTTCCCGTAATTTGACGTCGATACCGTCAAAATTTTTCAGGGCCACATCATCAAACGATTTTCCGCGGGTAAAATTAAAACGACTGTCGGCCGGAGCCTTTGGCACATCCATAACATAAGAATGGATGTTATTGGCAGCTCTTCGGGCGGAAACAACGGCCTGGATAACAGATTTCGAGCCGGTTGCCGCATCGCCGCCGGCAAAAACGCCGTCAACACTGGTCTGTGACGATCGGGGGTTGGCGACAAACATACCCTTTGGTGAAATCTTTATAGCCTCTTCCAGCTCGCCGCCGCGAACCAAACCATCAACAGCCAACTGGCCAAGAGAGCTGACCACGGTGTCAACACTGAGCGAATTAGTGGAATCGGGGATCGGCAACGGTTCACGTTTACCGCGTTTATCCGGTTCTCCCAGCTTCATCCTGATCAGGTCAAGCTTGAGGCGGCTGTCGTTTTCACTGAGTCCGCAGATCCCGACCGGTGAAGCCATCAACAAAAATTGAACCCCTTCCTTTTCAGCTTCCTTGATATTTCGCTGGTTGGCCGGCATTTCAATACGGGCCCTGGGATAGATAACAGTGACCTGTTCAACCCCTTTTCTCCGCAGACTTCTGGCAACCTCCATGGCAATATTATTGCCACCGATAACCGCTGCCCGTTTGCCGAGTTCAAGGGGTTTACCCTCGTTGATCAGATGAAGGAATTGGGTGGCAGTATAGACATGATCCTTATCGGTACAGGGCACATCCATGGGTTGATCAATGCCTGCGCCAACCGCAATAAAGGTCGCATCGTAGCCCATGTCACGCAGGTCCTGGAGGCTGAAATCCTCTCCCCATCGCTGGCTGAGGCGGATATTAATCCCCATCTTGAGGATGGCGTTGATCTCGTAATCCAGGATTTCCTTGGGAACTTTGTACTCGGGAAACCCGTAACGCAGAGCACCACCGAGTTTGGGCTCGGATTCAAAGATGGTTACGTCGTGCCCCTTGCGGGTCAGGAAAAATGCAGCCGACAGTCCGGCCGGTCCTCCACCGATAACCGCAATTCGCCTGCCGGTCGGCTTGTCTTTGGGTATGTCCAGATCAATATTGTTGGCCATGCACCAATCGGCAACAAATCGTTTGAGATGGTTGATGGAAACCGGTTCGTCGATAAGGATACGACGACAGCGGGTCTCACAAAACCTGGGGCAGACCCGACCAACGGAAAAGGGAACCGGATTTCGATCCATGATCAGGCGCAGGGCCTCTTCATACTCACCCTTGGCAACATGGGCGATATAGCCCTGAACATTTATCTGGCCGGGGCAGGTCAAATTACAGGGCGCTTTACAGTCGCCGAAATGGGTCTGGGATAAGGTTGCAAGCCGTTCCTGCCGATGCGCAACAACATCATCGGAATTGGTATGGATGTCCATACCGTCCCGGGCAAGGGTAACGCAGGCCCGAAAAAGGCCCTCTGTTGACAGTGACGATTTCAGACCGTGTCGGGCAGGATCAGAAATCTGTACCACGCAGATCTCACATGGATTTTCGGAAACAGTCCCGGCAATATGGCAAAGGGTGGGAATGGTAATTTCAGAACGCTTGGCCACCTCAAGGATGGTTAACCCTTCCTCGGCGATGATCTGATTATCGTCTATGGTCAGTGTAACAGTCATTGTATAAATCAGAGGTTGGGGTTAGGGGTCAGGGACTAGGGATTGTGAAAAAACGGGATCAGGACCGGAATGTTCTTCTTCTCCTGATCCCTGAGCCCTGAGCCCCTAAGCCCTATCTACGCTGCCGGTTTCCAGTCCTTGAGAAACGCAGGCAGATGTCCGGCTTCACGAGGACCGATGGTAATGGTCCAGTCGGGCAGCTCTTCTTCCAGCTCTCCTTTAATGGTTGCAAGATAGCCGGGGATAATCAGCTCGTGATGTTTTACCTTGTCTCCAATCCCGGATTTGTTGACAAACTGAGCAATAAGATCGGCACCGAATTTACCGGCAGCCCAGGCTGTCAGCACGGACAGGCCTTCGGTATCCTTGATCAGCAGCCATGAGGGGACCTTGGAACCTTCAATTTCGCCGGAGACGATAAAGTAGGTCAGGGAGAAGTTACAGGTAATCAGCACCGGTGAATTCTCATCCGGACCGGTTATCGGATAGATGTCTTCCTGAACAACCATGGGCCGCTGCGGATCGGTGAAGATGTTCAGCTGCTCCAGCAGAAGCGGGAAGAGGACATCACCCTGAATATCGGAAAGAACCACAATCCCGGCGTATTTGGCCATCAGAATGGAAGCGATCATGGCCTCCATCATCAGGTCATCGGTCATTTCACAGGGAAAGGTGATGGTCGGAAAACCAAGAGGCTTGTATTTTTCCTTAACCGCTGAACGACGGGCAACGATGTTGTCTTCAAGCGCTCCGCGCATGGTCCGGGCACCGGTATCAATAACCATGTCCTTGACCCCGGCCTCAAGGAGCTTGCCGGAAACCTCGACCAGATCATCAAGATTCTTGCCCTTGGCCCCGAGTGGTGCATTCAATTCTTTGGCCAGGTCGGCAAATGCGGCACTGTTTTCAGTAGTGGCACCATAAAGAATCGGCGTTCGATCCCCGCATGCCTGTGCTGCCGCCTTAAGCGTATCGACATTCTCGGACATCAGGATAACAGCGGCCTTGGGCAGCTTTTCGATGACCTTCTCGGTCAGTGCGGTGAAGGCACCGGCATCGCCGGTATCCTTGAGAGCGACCAGGTTTGCGCGCATATACACCCCGACGCGCTCATAGACCATGGCATTAAAGCGCTCGATTTTCCCGTCAATGGATGCGGCATCCTCATCGGCCGACATGAGGATGGCAATTCCGGTCTGATTTTCAAACCGTTTCTCATGACGAAAGAGACAGGTCTCACCTCCGGAAACAAACTCTGCCTCTCCGGAGCCGATTTTTATGGTACGAATTGGAGGAGCGGATGCCTCACCAATGGTTGCCTTTGCCTCGTCACTGACATAGGGGCATTCTTCGATCTCGGTCTGGCCGGCGGCCACTTTCATGGCAAAGGCCAGACATGTGGGGATGCTGCATTCGCCACAATTCTTTTTGGGCAGCATCTTGAGAATCTGTATACCGGTTAACGCCATTGTCTCTTTCCTCCTTACGCGTATAGCAAAAGCCGGTGGGGTATATACCCCGATACCGGCAACTCATAGCAGTTATTTTAATCAGCCGATGGCTGTATCCATTTCAAGGGCCGGGTGTCCTTTCTCCTTAAGGAAAGCAAGAATCTCTTCCTCAGTCGTCCCCTGCTCTTCTGTGGCAATCATGTCAAAAAGTTCCGGCATTCCGATCTCTTCACAACGCTGGCGGAGTTTATCAGCGATCTCATCCTTGAGAATTTTCGGAATCCAGACCACTCGTTTGAGCCCGCCTTCCGCTTTAAACAGCTTGGTGCTGGTCATATAGTGTTTGGAAACGCCCATAAACCCGGGAGTCTGCATGCCGCCGCCGGCCATACCGGCCAGAGTGGTGAACTTCATGCCGGATGGTGTCATCCCCATATAGTCACGGTTGACAACCATAATCCCGTTACACTGCGGCAACATGGCGGCTATGGCCTCAAAGCAGCCACAGGCGGTCATGGGATTATTCATCAGCGAATAACAGCTGACCTCGGTAACCGCACCACGGGAGGCTTGAGAAACGAATTCATTAATACCGGTGTAATAGCCGTTGTCTTCGTCGGTGCATTCACCCTTCTCAATAGGCTGGTTCGGCCCGGTCGGATTGATCTGGAACGAGGCCTTGCCGTCAAGCCAGTTGTAAGCTCCGCACATGCCGATCCGCTCCGGAGTAATAACGCAGACATGACTGGGGGCAAAGGACTGACAAAGCGTACAGGAGTAGAAGACATCCTCGGTTTCATCGGTCATCGCCCCAAGGCGCAGGTCACGTTCTGCATAGACCTTCTTGGCAAGGTCCATAACCTCTTCCACCTTGTCCTGAACGGTGTAGATTTTGACCTGAACCTTGTCGAGGATAGCCCCGAACTCCTGATGGAGTTTACCATGGAGAACCACCCCGAGATGTTTAAAGGAAAAGCCTTTTTCAACCGCTCCCTTTCCGATCCGGACCCACATGATATTTCGCTGACCAATGTGCATGATTCCCTGAATGTAGTTCATCAGGTGATGAAACTGCCGCTCGAGAATGGGCTCAAAATCGGATTGCATCTCACGACCGGCAACCTCTACCAGAATACCGATGGGCAGGTTCTG
>DRKH01000069.1 GCA_011051825.1 Desulfobulbus sp. | reverse complement strand
GGAAAGCAATGACTGGGTCCAGACCCGGGCCGCGGAATCCCTCGGCATCAGCGAACGGGTTCTTCGCTATAAAATGGACAAGGCCGGAATCAGCAAAAAACAGCACTAGATCGATCAGAACGAATATCATTCGTTTTGACCATTTCCACAATTATAGTATAAGAAGAAAACAGGCTCAACCATACGTTATCAGGAGCACTGCACGGAGTCTTGCAGGCTCGCTTACCCGGAGTCTCGCAGGCTCGCTTACCCGGAGTCTCGCAGGCTCGCTTACCCGGAGTCTCGCAGGCTCGCTTACCTGTTCGCACGGTAGCGACTGCCTGCATAGAGGGTCCATGGCGGCCGGCCGCGCCTGCATGAATCTACCGTGCCCCTGCTCACGAACACGTTTAGGACAGGTGAAACCACATAGCGGCAAACCTTGTGACGAGATACACCCAAACCTCTCCGGAAACAAACAATGACCCCGGCAATTTTTTTTATTATTACCGTAAACTTTGTGCTCGGCCTTACCGCCGGGGCAGTGATGTATCGTGCCGATTTCTGCGTTGCCGGCACCTTTCGTGATTTTTTTCTTTTCAGAAAAACAAGCATGCTGCGTGCGTTGCTGCTGCTGATTGTAACAACAATGGTTCTGGTTGAGATTGTTCGTCAACTGGGTCTTCTTCCGCTCTACCCGTTTCCCCTGCTGGGCTCACCCTCACTGGCCAACATTGTCGGTGGAATAGTTTTCGGCATAGGAATGGTGACGGCCGGTGGATGTGTTGTCGGCACCCTGTACAAGATGGGTGGAGGGAGCATGATCAGCACAGCCGCTTTTATCGGACTCATCGCCGGCAGCGGCATATATGCAGAGATCCATCCGTGGTGGAGCGGCATCGTCAAGCAGTACACCTTTTTCAAGGGGCAGCTCACCCTGCCCCAGGTACTCGGCTGCAGTCCTGCCCTGCTCATCGTACCACTGGCTCTGCTTGCCGGCTTTTTTTTCCATCGCTGGCGGAAACAAAAAAAATGGCATTTGACATCGTTTGTCGAGGGCTATCTTCAACCCTGGAAAGCAGCCCTCTACCTTGCCCTGCTGGGAACACTGTCCTACCTCCTGGTGGGTATGCCTTTCGGGATCACCACCGCCTATGCAAAGGCCGCAGCCTACCTGACAAAACTTATTGCTCCGGCCCATGCGGCCCAAACAGCATTCTACAACGCTGTACCGTTGAACTACTCCGCACCCATCAGCCATGTGCACCTCCTTGGCGGCGCAGGTCCCGTTGTCGATGCCATAACCTATATCCAGTTTCCCCTGATTATCGGCATTATTCTCGGGGCAACGATCGCAGCCGTACGGGTTGATGAATTCAAGATCTATTACCGGGTTCCTGCACGCCAGTATATTTCAGCCCTTGTCGGAGGCATTATTCTTGCCCTGGGGTCAAGGATGACACCCGGATGTAATATATGGCACCTGTTCGGAGGCCTGCCGATCCTGAATATGCAGAGCATCCTGTTTCTGGTCGGCATCATCCCCGGATCGTATATCGGCAGCAAAATTCTTGTCCACGTTGTCCTTTCATCAGGAGCAAAGGCCGCAACATGAACACCGACAAGCCCGTAAACATCATTGTCCATGATATCCGGGGACAAATCTGTCCTTCCAGCCTTTTGTTCACTCTGCGCGAGATAAACACTCAGAAATCGGCCGTTAAAGAGGGCAATACCCGTATAATCATTAAAACCGACAACAGAGATGCAACCACCACGATTCCCGATGCCGTCGCAAGCATGGGCTATGACTGTTCGGTAGTAAAAAAGGAAGGCTATTACGAACTCAGGATAACACTGCAGAACAAAAATCAACCCGTTGACTGGAAACTCTAGCCCGATGGAAACTGACACAAACAACAACCTTTCCATTGAAGCCCTGCAGGAACAGTTACGTCTGGCCGATGAGGAAAACCGGCGTCTGGCTGATAAGCACAGGGAATCAATTCAATACATCAGGGACAGAGTCAATCAGCTTCTGAAAGTCATCGGAACAATTCCCCTGAAGCCGAACGAACTTGATGATGACACCCTGATCCAGCTCGATCCCATCGGCATCATCAGTGATACCTTTGCCCAGATCCTCGAACACCAGAAAGAAACCAACCTTAATCTGGCAACGGCAAAGAACGATATTCAGGCGATTTTCAACTCGGTCGGCGAAGGAATCCAGGTCCTCAACACCAGAGGCGAGATCATTGCCTATAACAAAAAGATGACGGATATTTTTATTGTCAACGAGCAGGAAGTACTCGGCAAGTTGTGCAGTAAAATGGTCTGTGGCAGGGAAACGGCCGGCAAACACTGCCTGTTCAGAATGGTCAAAGACAGAAAAAAAAGCATGCGGGTCCGCTCCTGGCAGCGTCGCGACAGGTTTTATGAGATTATAGGCACCCCTGTATTTGATAACGACGGTGTTCTGCAACGGGTCGTCATCCTGTATCTGGACATCACCCGCAGGAAAAAATCCGAGAAGGCTCTGCTGGAGAGTGAAGACCGCTTCCGGGATCTTTTCGAGAATGCCACTGATATGCTGCAGAGCATTGACCCGGAGGGAAAAATCCTGCTCGTCAACAAGGCATGGCGGGAAACCCTGGAATACACGGAAGAAGAGGT
>DRKH01000068.1 GCA_011051825.1 Desulfobulbus sp. | reverse complement strand
TTATGCTGGTGTGTCTGCTTGGCTCTTGTTCTTCCGGGGAAAACAAGGCTATTCTCAAAGTCGGCGACCAGGCGCCCGACTTTACAGTCACGGACCTCGACGGCAAGGTTTTTTCTCTTTCCAAGTCTCTGGGATCGCCGGTTGTCCTGCGTTTTTTCCTGACGGACTGCAAGTTCTGTCGTGCCGACACGCCGGTGTTTAATGAATATTACAAGCGGTTTCATGCAAAGGGACTTCGCATCATTTATATTGATACGCTTGGCGTCAATAATCGGGAACTCGATTCGTTCAGACGGGAGCTTGCAATAGCGTTCCCTGTTGCCTCGGATACCAGTGGAAAGATCGCTGCCGCCTATTCGGTTAAGGCCCTGCCTCAGACTGTTGTTCTGGATCCACAGCATAAAATCATAGCCGCCATCCTTGGTGGAGTGAGTGAAGCTGAACTGAAGCATTTGTTGTCCCCGTATCTGCCTTTTAAGTAACCAGCATGGCTGGACCAAATTTTGGGTCACAGCCACAACGAACGATGAAAGTGATGCAATAACTGGAATTTTGAACTCCACTTTCATATAAACCAGCATGGCTGGACCGAATTCTCAGGTCACAGCCACAACGAACGATGAAAATAGCCTGAACAAACAATGCTTCGCGGGCTATTTTCGGATAAACCCCCATGCTCGGAGGGCACAACAACGCATGAAAACAGCGTATGGGCGCCGGGTAAAGATCGCCCGCGGGGCTGGCTCCTACTGCATTGATATTAATACATGTTTTGCAAATAACAACCGCCGAAGGCGGCTGACTTTAAACCCGGAACTCGGAACTCGGAACCCGGAACCCGCTGTTTTCGGATAACAAAATTCCACCGGCTGATCCTGAACTCTTTGGGATGGATAGGACGGTGGCCTATGGAATAAGAACTGAAAATCGGAGGTGTTTATGCGTAATGGATTGATAGTCACTGTTGTGTGCTTGGGGTTGATTTTTTCCGTCGCCCTGGTTCAGGGAGCGCCTGAGAAAACAATCAGCCGGGATACCCGCTGCGCCGTATGCGGGATGTTCGTCGGTAAATATGGAAACTGGGTAACCCAGATTCGTCTTGCCGATTCCCGTTCCCTGTTTTTTGACGGGGTAAAGGATCTGATGGTTTTTTATCACAACCCGCAGAAGTACGGTAATGTTGCTGCAAAAGATATCAAAGAAGTGTGGGTCAGGGATTACTACTCACAGGAGTGGATTGACGGCTTAAAGGCTTTTTATGTTGTCGGCAGTGATGTTCTCGGGCCAATGGGTAAGGAGTTTATTCCCTTTGCCGACAAGTCCGCTGCTGAAACTTTTTTAAAGGATCACAACGGACGCCGGATCCTTACTTTTGATGAGATCACCGATGATCTTGTTCAATCCATGCGCATGAAAATGAAAATGAAGCATGGTGGAGCAATGAAATGAGGCGCAGAACCCATTGAAACGGTTGCCTGCCCGATTTTTCGGCCGCCCGGTTCATCTTCTTGTCCTGGTACTGGTGGTGCTCTGTTGTATTAATGTCGCCTTTTATGCCTTGGGCCGCAAGCGGTTGACGGCACAGGAGAAGAATATGGAGCTGTTCGACATTGTCACCTCCGGGCTCGGCCTGACCGATCTCTGTGTTGCAACCGAGGCCCGCTATACCCGCCATCCGGCCGTAAGTGATCCGATTGCCCCTTTTATGGATCATCCCGGAGCCCTTGAACATTTTCCAACCGGATCGTTCTGGGCCCCGCCTCCGCTGGACACTACAGCCGGAGAGCAGCAATGAACAGCCGGCTGACACAGCACCTGAATATCCTGGATTATGCCCTTTCCTCCCTGTGGAGGCGGCGGGCAAAAAATTTAAGCATACTGATCGTTTTTTCCTGGGTAATCTTTCTTGTTGCCTCCTTTCAGCTGGTTACCCAGGCATTAACAGAGACGGCGACCTCGGTACTGAGAAGTACGCCGGAGATAACGGTTCAAAAAATGTCTGCCGGTCGTCAGATAGAAATCCCGATAGATTTTTCCCGCAAGCTGGCTGCTATCTTCGGAATCCAGGAAATCGTCCCTCGGGTGTGGGGCTATTATTTTGACGAAGTGACCGGAGCAAATTATACCGTCATGGGGATTGCACCAGGACGGATGCCTCTGCTTGACAGGCTGAACCTCAGTCTTGAAGAGGGCGGACGCTATGATCAGGGTTCACGGGGAAAGGTCGTTATCGGCAGGTCGATACGACGGATAATGGAAGAAAAGGGGAGTACGCTGCTCTCCCTGTTTCGGCCTGATTTGTCACAGACCTCATTTGAGGTAACCGGGGTTTTCAAGCCCGAAGTCGATATCCTGACCAACGATCTGATTGTCATGAATATTGATGATGCCCGTGACCTGTTTGCAATTCCTTCTTCAATGGCCACGGATCTCTGTGTGTACGTTGCCAATCCGTCTGAAGTTGCCACCATTGCCCGGAAAATTTCAGAAGCCCTGCCCGGAACCAGGGTGCTGACCCGGTCGCAGATAAACCGGACCTATCAGGTTGTTTTCGGCTGGCGCAGCGGCTTTGCCTCGGTCTGTCTGTTGACGGCGCTGACGGCTTTTGTAATTCTTGCCTGGGATAAGGCCTCCGGACTTTCCCCCGAAGAAAAGCGTGAGATAAGTATTCTTAAGATCCTCGGCTGGGAAACTGCCGATGTCCTGGCCGTCCGGTTCTGGGAGGGTATTCTGGTCTCCGGAATTGCCTTTATTGTCGGCTGTACACTGGCCTATGCCCATGTCGTTTTCTTCAACGCATCCCTGTTTAAACCCGTTTTGATCGGTTGGTCCGTGATCTATCCCGAGTTCCGGCTGGTGCCGTCTTTCAGGCTTGATCAATTCCTGCTGGTCTTCAGTCTTTCCGTACTGCCCTACCTGGCCGCCACCGTCATTCCGGCCTGGCGCAGTGCAAGCGTTCCGGCGGATTCCGCCCTGAGCGGAATGTAGGCCATTGGGCGGGACGAGGTTGTGAAATGCTGATAGAGTTGACCAGGGTAACCAAGATATACAACCAGGGACAGGTGAACGAAGTCACGGCCCTTAAAGGGATCGATCTGACCATTGATGATAACAGCATGACCTGTCTCAGAGGTGCAAGCGGTTCCGGTAAGAGTACCCTGCTGTCCATCATCGGCTGTGTTTTCCAGCCAACGTCCGGAAGGGTCACCGTGGCAGGTAAACAGCTCTCCAGGCTGCCGGATCGTTTTCTTACTCTTCACAGGAGAAAATACATAGGGTTTATCTTTCAGACCTTTAATATCCTGCCGGCATTGACCGTCCAGGACAATATTACCCTGCCGTTGATCCCCCTGGGGATAGCGCCTGCGGAGATGCACCGCAAGGCCGCTCTGCTGATGGAGCGGTTTGCCATTTCCCATCGCCGCAATTTCCCCGCTTCCCAGATATCCGGTGGGGAACTGCAGCGGGTCGCCATTGCCCGGGCGCTTATTAACGACCCGCCGCTTATCCTTGCCGATGAACCGACGGCCCATCTCGACAGTCGACTCAGTGAAGAGTTCATGCACTTTATGAAGGATTTAAAGTCAGCCGGTAAAACCATTATCATCACCTCGCATGATCCGCTGGTAACGGAACATGCAGATGTTGACCGGGTAATCGACATCAAAGACGGCCGTATCGATGTTGCTTAGTTCCTGGAGCATAGCCCTGCTGTTATGCGGGCTGATCGTGTTGTTTCTGATGGGGCTTGCCGCCAGAAGCGCAATCCGGGTCCTTCTCTACTGGGATCCGGCCAGTGACTCCAACCGCCAGATCAGGCTGGAAAACGAGATATGGTTAACCTCCACCCTGGTCGAGTATGCCCTGGGTATCCAGATTATATCCCTTATTGTCTTTGTGCTTGCAGCGGACTTTTTCAGTCAATCCATTGCCGGGGCCATGTGTGCCACCGGCAGCCTGCTTGCCGACAGTTACGGCGTACCGGCGCTGGTGGTTAAAATCGTCGGCGTTTTTTTCTATGGCTTCTGGATTGTCCTGCATCAGCTGGATATTCATTCGGAAAAGTATCCGCTGGTACGGAAAAAATATCTCTATCTGCTCTTGCTCATCCCCCTGCTCATTCTCGATCTTACCCTTGAAATACTCTACATTACCGGTCTGAAACCCGATATTATCACTTCCTGTTGTGCTGTAGTCTTTGGAGATACGACAGGGGGCGGAACCAACCTGATCGGCGGGTTTTCCCATGGCTTGAGCATGGGCTTGTTTTATGGAACAGCCGGAGGGCTGCTCTGCATAGGCTTGTTTTTACTCAAGCGGTGGCAGCGCTGGGCGTGTGTATTGTTCAGCAGTGGATGGCTTTGGTTCTTTCTTCTCTCCCTGACCGTTGTTACAAGCGAATTTTCCTCTTATATTTATGCAATGCCGTTCCATAAATGCCCATTCTGTATTCTCAAGCCCGAATACCATTATATTGGTTTTGTTCTCTATTTCGCGCTGTTTCTGGGTGCTTTTTTCGGTATGAGTGGAGCCCTTGTTGAACCGTTACGATCCGTTGATGACCTGGAATCCGGCGTGACCGGCTATCAGGCCTCAGCTGTTAAGTCCTCTCTATTCTTTCTGACCGTGTTTGTCCTTGTCTCGTCTTATCATTACTGGCGTTATATTCTTATCGGTGGCGAAGGATAAACCAGCATGGCTGGACCGGATTTTTTGGTTCCAGCCACAACAAACGACCAGGGAATTGCATGATCCCGGCGCCTGTCAGGTTTTTTGAGAGTCGTCGGCCTTTAACTCGCTGCGAAGGGAGTTGAATTCCTCTTTCAGGGCGGAACGCAGTTCATCAAAACCGGATCGTACTTCCGATGTAACCCGTTCAAGGTTCTCCGGCCCCGGCGTCTCGGCTCTTTCAGGAATAGACTGTCTCTGAAGAAGCCCCTGGACCATATTTTTCTGCCAATCCGTAAAGCGACTGATTGCCGTGATCAGAACGTCGGAAGATCCATCGTTGGCTTCCACTTCCCGGTGCAGGTACTCTGTCAGCTCAGTGGTTCCTTCGGGAAGATGTTCTGTCTCTTCAGGGATCAGGGTCAGTACCGAGTGAAGCAGCTGCAGAAGCACTGTTCGTTCCGGTGGCTGTTCAGGTTCCTTCTGGAGCTGTTGAATATAGTTTTTGCTCTGCTCAAGTTGCTCAGCTGAGGGTATTGCGGTAAAAGCGGCAAGACTGACTCCCAGGGCCTGCAGTGTTTCGGTATGTTCCACCCCTGATTCATCAAACAGAGCAGGTTCTTCATCACCACCGAAAAAGGCGTCGAGTTTATCGTCAATTTCTGCGGTGGGTTCCCCGTCAAGGGTGGCCACGGTTTCGTCTTCATCAAACCCGCCTGCTTCATCGGCATCGGCCAGGGCCGGAGCAACCGTTAGCTCTTCCTCCTGATCGGTGAAAAGGTCGGTTTCTTCGCCGGGGCTTTCAGGTTCTTCGTCAGCACCAAAGAAGGCATCGAGTTTATCGTCAATCTCTGCGGTGGGTTCCCCGTCAAGGGTGGCCACGGTTTCGTCTTCGTTAAACCCGCCTGCTTCATCGGCATCGGCCAGGGCCGGAGCAACCGTGAGTTCTTCCTCCTGATCGGTGAAGAGGTCGGTTTCTTCGCCGGGGCTTTCAGATTCTTCATCAGCACCAAAGAAGGCATCGAGTTTGTCGTCAATTTCTGCGGTGGGTTCCCCATCAAGGGTGGCCACGGTTTCGTCTTCGTTAAACCCGCCTGCTTCATCGGCATCGGCCAGGGCCGGGGCAACCGTGAGCTCTTCCTCCTGGTCGATGAAGAAATCGGTTTCTTCACCGGGGCTTTCAGGTTCGTCATCAGCACCAAAGAAGGCATCGAGTTTATCGTCAATTTCTGCGGTGGGTTCCCCGTCAAGGGTGGCCACGGTTTCGTCTTCGTTAAACCCGCCTGCTTCATCGGCATCGGCCAGGGCCGGAGCAACCGTGAGCTCTTCCTCCTGGTCGGTGAAAAGGTCGGTTTCTTCACCGGGACTTTCAGGTTCTTCATCAACACCAAAGAAGGCATCGAGTTTGTCGTCAATTTCTGCGGTGGGTTCCCCGTCAAGGGTGGCAATCGTTTCGTCTTCGTCAAACCCGCCTGCTTCGTCGGCATCAGCCAGGGCAGGGACAAACGACGAATCCTCATCTTCTTCATCTATTGCTAGAAAAAAAGATTCTTCAGACTCGCTGGTCCCTTCATCTATGCCGGCTGCAACGTCATCCTCGGAAAAGGAGAGCTCAAGGCTGTCAACCTCTTCTTCGCTTTGATCACCATCAAGCACAAAGGTCTCTGTCTCCTCATCGGCGAAAAAGAGATCGAGCTCCTCTTCCAGTTCACCATCAAGCTGTTCTTCTTCAGAGCTCTCTTCATCGGAACCGGCCAGCGCCGGGGCGATCTCCGTTCCGATACTCAATTCTTCTTCAATAAAATCATCGGCTACCTTATCCTCGACCGGTTGAATTGCACTGGGGTCCAGGACGTCATCCGGGTAGGCGGTATCCGCTGTTTCCATGGCAGCACGGGCGACGGTTTCAACAGCAGGCTCTTTCT
>DRKH01000067.1 GCA_011051825.1 Desulfobulbus sp. | reverse complement strand
TCCGGGGGGAGCATGGACGGGGTGCCGCCGCCGAAGAAGATGGTAGTGGCCGGTGGCTGTTCCCGGGCGTCTCTGCGGGCGGCAACGCTTCGTATTTGCAGGCCCAGGGCGGCTGCAAAGAATCCCGTCAGATCAGGTCTGCCGCTTACGGAATAGAAGCTGCAGTAGGGACATTTCTGCAGACAGAAGGGGATATGCAGGTACAGGCCCGGACCGTGTGCGGATTCCGGCACAGCACCCGGCTCAGGAGATCCGGGCAAGGAGTGTTTTGCAGTCATTGCGGATCTCCGCCATCAGTCCGTTATCGGCAAAGCTGTAGGGTGTTGTACCGTCGCCGATGATGAGGTGATCAAGGAGCTGTATCTGCATGAACGAGCAGACCAGATGCAGGGTACGGGTGAGCTGCCGGTCCTGCTCTGATGGGGTCAGGCTGCCGGAGGGATGGTTGTGGGCGATAATGAGGCTGCTGGCATTCCTGGCCAGGGCCGCTTTGACCAGTTCACGGGGGTAGACGGTGTTGACGGTGACCGTGCCTTCGGACAGGATCTCCGAGTCCAGGATCGCGTGGGCCGCGTCCAGGTAGACCACGGTAAAGACCTCGTGTTCCAGGCCCCGCATCCGGTGGGTCAGGTAGTCGCTGACCGCCCGGGAAGAGTGAATATATTTTTTACCGACGATGCGCTGCTGCAGGTAACGGCGGGCGACCCCCTGAATGAACCGGAGGGCGAAGATGTTTTTTGGGCCGATGCCTTTGATCGTTTTTAAGGCTGCCGGAGCGGCATCAAGCACCGCCGGCAGGGAGCCGCAGTGTTCCAGAACTGCCCGGGCCGGCTCCTTGCAGTCGGAGCGTGGGGTGCCGAAACTCAGCAGCAGCTCAATGATTTCAGCGTCGGAAAAGGATTCAATCCCCTGGTCAAGAAATTTATCCCGCAGCCGCTGCCGGTGGCCGACTCCTTTTTTCTGCCACTCTTTTTTATCCACGATCGGGAGAGACTACATTTCTTTATACTTGAGGGGAAATCGTTCCGGATGCTCGATGGATTCAAGGCCCAGATCGACATCCAGATCCGGCCAGTAAAAATGACCAGGGCTTAATTCCATTACATGCAATATTTTACTCAGTGAGATTTCCTTAAACCAGGGGAAAGAATCATATGGTAGAAAAAGCTCCTTTTGTCCGGAGAGCAACCATATGCCATGGCTGGAGACATGGGTTACTTCAACATTTGAAATGTTTTTCCCAGGCTGCTGTGAGCTCATCGACATGTTCCTCTATAATCTGTTCAATCTCTTTAAGTCGTTTTCTTGGCAGACGATAATTTTTAGTAAGTTCGATTTCCGGGTCAAGCCAGAATTTGGCTTCTCCGTCAGCACAGTAAACATGGACATGCATACGTGGTTCTTCTCTTGAAAAAAAGAAAAAACGGTATCCTTTTTTGCTAAAGACTGTTGGACTCATATACAGCTTACCATGTTCGATTCATGCGAGCAAAAAATTCCACGTCCACCCATGGTCTATTTCAATTCATTCCGGAACAGCTTGTTGGCCATCTGCGGGTTGGCCTTCCCCTTTGTCTTCTGCATCAGCTGGCCGACAAAGAAGCCGATGACCTTGGTCTTGCCGTCACGAAACTGCTGAGCCTGTTCCGGATTGGCCTCGATAATCTCCCGGACAAGCGTCTTCAGTTCGCCCTCATCACTCATCTGGACCAGCCCCTTCTCTTTGACAATCACCTCAGGATCGCCGCCGGTCGCCAGCATGTCGGCAAAAACGGTCTTGGCGATTTTGCCGGAGATTGCACCCTTTTCGACCATGGAAAGCAGGTTGGCCAGCTGGCCTGGTTTGACCGGACAGTCGCCGAGCTGTTCCGGGGAAAACTCCCGCAACAATTCGGTGCCGATGAAGTTGCTCAGCTTTTTTGCCCGGCCGTAACCCGCCAGGGCCTCTTCAAAGTAATCGGCCAGTTCCCGTGATCCGGTCAGGAGTACGGCGTCATATTCCGGCAGCTGCAGCTGCTCGATAAAGCGCTGCCTGCGGGCATCGGGCAGTTCCGGCAGGGCCTGTCTGACCGCATCTATCCAGTTTTGGTCAATTTCCACCGGTACCAGGTCGGGATCGGGGAAATACCGATAATCATGGGCCTCCTCCTTGCCGCGCATGGACTCGGTTCGCCCCTTGTCCGCATCCCAGAGCAGAGTCTGCTGGATGATCTCTCCGCCGTCAAGCAGGATGTCACGCTGGCGCCGCTGCTCGTACTCAAGGGCCAGCTGGACATTTTTAAACGAGTTCATGTTTTTGAGCTCGGTCCGGGTTCCCAGCTCTTTCCGGCCGACAGGTCGCAGGGAGATGTTGGCATCACAGCGGAAACTGCCCTCCTGCATGTTGCCGTCGGAAATATCAAGATAGCGGACAATGGAATGGAGTTTTTTCAGGTAGGCCACCGCCTCCTGCGGTGAGCGGATATCCGGCTCGCTGACGATTTCCAACAGTGGGGTGCCGGTACGGTTGAGGTCGACGTAGCTTTCCGGTTCCACATCGTCATGGACCAGCTTACCCGCATCTTCTTCCATGTGGGCCCGGGTGATACCGATGGTTTTCTTTTCTCCGTCGACCTCAATCTCTATTTTGCCGCGTTCGGCTATGGGGAGTTCAAATTGAGAGATCTGGTAGCCTTTGGGCAGGTCCGGATAAAAATAATTTTTGCGGGCAAACTGGTTGCGGGTATTAATGGTAAAGTCGCACGACAGGGCGAGCTTGATCCCGTTTTCCACCACCTGACGATTCAGCACCGGCAAGGAGCCCGGCAGACCGAGGCAGACCGGACAGGTATGGGTGTTGGGCGGCGCACCGAATTCAGTGGAACAACCGCAGAAAATTTTGCTCTTGGTCTTCATTTGGGCATGGATTTCCAGGCCGATAACAGTTTCAAATTCCATGATGCAGGTTTCAGGGTTCGGATTTCAGATTTCAGCCTTTGGCACTCTACTGTTCAATGCCCTGGTTGACCCATTGGCGGATTTTAAGCAGTTCGTCGGGCCACTGGTCGGAGGCACGTTTTGCAATAAACATCCGGAACAGTTCGTTGACGATTTCGGTTAACTGCTCGAACAGGCCGATTCGTTCCAGGATCCGGCCCTCCATGCTCTCCGCGTCATCACCTTCATCGGCGCCGTCCACTGTTTTGGGCAGCTTGACATTGCGAAATTCCATGGTGGCTGCGGTCAGGGTGACGTTAAACTCATATTCACCTCTGGCCAGCCGGATCCGGGCCTGTTCCGGTTTTTTCCCCAGGGCGAGTCCGGCTCGGGCTTCGCGGAGTTCGGTCTGCAGACCGCGACAGATGACCTTTTCGCTGGTGTCGCCTTCACCGTATTCAAGCAGCATGTGTTTTTCAAAGGCGACCAGAATGTCACCCATACCCGGGACATCAACGTTGCCGCCGCGCTCCTCGGCTTTATACCAGAGCCAGGCAAGAAATTCCTGCCCGAGAAAGCGTTTTTCCTGTATCAGATCAACTAAGTCCATAAGTCAGGTATCAGGTTCCTGGTGACAGGTTTCAGATCGGTGTGTTTTTGCTGACACCTGAAAGCTGAAACCCGGCACCTGTTGTTAAATGAGTATAGCCGGCTGCAGATTGTCGAGTCCGGCGACCAGTTGTTCATCGGCAATGTGAACAGCCGTTGTCCAGGGGATCTGGAGCATGATCGAGAGGTCAAAAGTGTCCCTGAACAGATCCTCCAGCTGGACCATTGCTTTTTTACTGGTGGAAAAAAATAACAGGGTGTTGTCGGTCAGGTTCCAGCACAGGTCATAAATGACCGGAACCGGTGAGGACTTGCGGACCAGCTCCGTTCGGATCCGTTCCTTTATTTCAAGGCGGGCGGAGCGGCTGAGCTTGGGTACCTGTTTTTCCCGTTTGATGCGTTCCTCTTCCTTCATAGTGAATTTCTTCAATACTGCCGGTGAGACCTTGCGTTCATCTATCCGCATGGATAAAACAACATAATCACCGGCGGCATAGGAGGCAAAGGCAAATTCACTGTCGAACATATTGGCCACCGATACCCAGCCGATGGAGTATTCTTCCATGTTGTCGTCAATGTCAGTAAAGCTGTGGGCAACAACACGTTCGGCAACAAAGTCCCAGAAATGACCGGGTAGCTCACCTTCAACGGTGAAGCGCATAAATGATGCGGAGCCACTTAATAATCCCATAACACCTCAATGTAAAAATAATCTCAGGTAGTTTTTTTCAGTCTCTGATATAGCAAACCTGTGGGGAACCAACAAGAAGATTAGGGGAATTCTTTCTTTCCCGGGAAGAAAAAATGGTCTGGAACGAATAAATGAATGATTTTTTGTTGACACTCTTTGCAGAAAATAGTATCAAGATCCTCTTCAACAAAGGGTCGTTAACTCAGCTGGTAGAGTATCTGCCTTTTAAGCAGAGAGTCGCGCGTTCGAGCCGCGCACGACCCACCATATATAGAGACTTGTCCCCATCGTCTAGTCAGGTCCAGGACACCGGCCTTTCACGCCGGCAACACCGGTTCAAATCCGGTTGGGGACGCCAT
>DRKH01000066.1 GCA_011051825.1 Desulfobulbus sp. | reverse complement strand
GCTCAAGAGTCCGGTGTACAATACCGGTCAAGAGGACGGGCAACACCGTGATTGATTTTGCGCACCGACAGTCCGCCCATTGCGAGAGCGGGGTTGCAGCCAACCTCCTGACCTGGAAGGGCCTGGAAATCACGGAGGCCATGGCCTTTGGCATCGGCAGCGGCCTGTTTTTCGGCTATCTTCCCTTTATCCGCCTGAACGGCCTGCCCCTGGTCACCTACCGGGCGACGCCCGGCAACATACTGAAGCGGCTCGAGAAAATTCCGGGAATCACCATGAAACACAAAACATTCCGGGATCAGGAACAGGCCATGGCAGAGCTTGACCGGGCCCTTGAGCAACGCATCCCGGTGGGGCTGCAGACCGGGGTTTTCTGGCTGCCCTATTTTCCCCGGGCCCTGCGTTTTCACTTCAACGCCCATAACCTGGTGGTGTACGGTAAAGAGGGCGACGAATACCTGATCAGTGACCCGGTATTTCCCGGCCCGGTTCGCTGTCCGGCCCGGGATCTGGTACGGGCCCGGTTTGCCTCGGGTCCGCTTGCACCAAAGGGCAAGATGTACTTCCTGACCGGGGCCCCCAGCCGATTGGAATATGATCACGTCATCCCGGCTTCCATCAAAGCCGTTTGCAAAATGATGCTTTCCAGTCCTTTTCCTCTTATCGGAATCCGGGGCATCCGATTTCTTGCCGGACGGCTGGAACAATGGCCCGGGCGGCTGGGCCGGGAACGGGCAGACCTGCACCTGGGCCATGTTGTCCGCATGCAGGAGGAAATCGGCACCGGGGGCGGTGGATTTCGCTACATGTACGGAGCGTTTCTCCAGGAAAGCAGCGCGAGATTGAAGGATCCCGTTGTACACGACTGCGCCGCCCTGCTCACGGAAGCAGGCGATACATGGCGGCAATTCGGGGTTATGGCGGCCCGTATCTGTAAAGATCGTGCCCGGACAGACGACAGCTACCCGGCCATGGCCGAAACAATTCGCCATTGCGCCCAACTGGAGAAGCGGGTTTTCCAGGAGTTGCAGCGCTGGGCAAACGGACGGCACCGGAGCAAGACAGGGGTCAGCGCTTGAACAACCATGAATATGCCATCAAGGCCGAAGCACTGCTCCACCGGTATTCAAAATCCTCGCGCCCGGCCCTGAACGGCTGCAGCCTGACTGTACGAAAGGGTGAATTTTACGGCCTGCTCGGTCCAAATGGTGCCGGTAAGACAACGATCATTGCCCTGCTCAGCGGATTGTTTCCGCCCAAGGGCGGCAAAATCGTTATTTTGGGAATGGATCTTCGGCAACATGCCGGCATAATCAAAGGCAGCATCGGCCTGGTACCGCAGGATATTGCCCTCTATGACAACCTGACCGCCCGTGAAAATCTTGCCTTCTTCGGAAAGCTCTACGGGCTGGGCGGCAGGCAACTGCAGAACCTGATTGCCGACTGCATTCACATCGCCGCCCTCAGGGAGCATGCAGATCACCGGGTTGCCACCTTTTCCGGAGGCATGAAACGAAGGCTGAACCTGGCTGCAGGCCTGATCAATACTCCGAAAATCCTCTTTCTCGATGAGCCGACGGTCGGTATTGATGCCCAGTCCAGGAACCTGATCCATAAACAGCTTCTCCAGCTCAATCAAAACGGAACCACGATCCTCTACACGACCCATTACATGGAAGAAGCCGGAAAATTATGCAGCCGAGTCGGCATTATCGACAGTGGACAATTACTCACGGAAGGGACTCCCGGCCAGCTCCTAGAGCAGAACGGAGCGCCTGACCTTGAGGCTCTGTTCCTCCTTCTGACAGGAAAGCAACTCCGTGATACCTGAGATACCTGAACGCTCCTCACTTCCAACCCTGCCGTTATGAGCAAAATATTTACCGCTGCCGCCAAAGAGATCCTCCTGCTGGGCAGGGATAGAGCCGGGCTGATCATTTTGTTTCTGATGCCTGCAATCCTGGTGGTGGTGATCACCCTGGTCCAGAAAAATGTAATGGACCTTACCGGCCAGACGAAAACAAAAATGGTGTTTCTCAACCTGGACGACGGCGACCTCGGCCATGCCCTGCAGGTACAGCTGTCAACAGGGAACCTTGCGATTATTGTCTGGAACAAGGACAGCGGGAAAAAGACGGCGGATCTCCAGGCTGCAGTGCAGGGCGGAGCATACCAGGTCGGCATTGTTCTCCCAGAAGGGTCCTCTGCCGGATTCCAGGCCCAGGCAAGACAACGCGTCCGCAAAGGCGGTGACGATGGCGGGCAAATACAAAAAAACCTCTCCCGGACTGCTGTACAGCTTTTTTTTGATCCTGCAATAATGGCCGGACTGCGTTCCGGGATAACGGCCCAACTGCAGATGGCATTGCAGGCGATATCGGTCCAAACCGAGATCAGGCTCCTGGAAGAGACACTCAACAATGCAATGGCCCGGCTGAAAATATCCCGGGAGTTTTCACCTTTGCCGGCTTCCGGACTCGCAGATATGCTTGCCCAGCCCCTGCTCACCATTGAAGAAGGGGGAAATACCGGCAGCCGAAAAGAAGAGTATAACCCGGTCCAGCAGAATGTCCCGTCCTGGGCCTTATTCGGAATGTTTTTTACCGCCATTCCCATTGCCGGATCAATTCTGCAGGAACGGAAATCCGGGATCTGGACGCGCTTGACCTCCATGCCCGTTTCCCCGCTGGTGCTCTTTACCGGAAAAATACTGGCCTATATCGGGGTCTGTCTGTGCCAGTTCCTGCTTATCGGCCTGATCGGTTCGTTGCTGTTCCCGTATCTCGGACTGCCATCGTTCACCGTCGGCACAAACCCTGCGGGAACCGGGATCGTGGTGTTGTCTGCAAGCCTTGCCGCCTGTGGATACGGCATGGTTCTGGGTATGGCCTGTGCCACTTACGAGCAGGCATCCACCATTGGCGCAACCACCGTGGTAGCCGCAGCCGCCATCGGCGGGGTGATGGTTCCGGTCTATGCCATGCCCCGTATCATGCAGAATATCAGCATCATCTCACCACTGAACTGGGGGCTGACAGCCTTCCATGACCTGCTGATGCGCGAGGCATCCCTTGCCGACATCTCCGATGATCTTGGCCGCCTGCTCATCTTTTTCCTGTTCACCATGATTATTTCCTGGAAACTGTCAAAAAATCGGCTATAACCCACCTGCCGGATCAGCAATAGCAATTCCGCAGTAGACATTTCGGGCCGAGATAACCCTTCAACATAAGGGTGCCTTGAAAGATTAGGCTTTTCGTTCAAAATCAAGCCATGTGCAAAATTTTACCACAGGCATATAGTTGATATCGGAGTCTACGCGTACCTTCGAGGATAAAATTTTGAGCATAACGCAGAGATCGGGCTAAAATACATTTTTTCGTAACTATTCAGGTAGGGACAGAGAACTAGCCCAACCACCACCTGTAACTGTTCAGGAGTGCTCCATATCTGTGCAGTCAGGCCTGTGAACTATAGTGATTCCTATGTGAATCAGGCCTGACCGTGCAGAGAGGTAGATAAGCGC
>DRKH01000065.1 GCA_011051825.1 Desulfobulbus sp. | reverse complement strand
CCGGTTTCCCTGCCTGGCAGAAAACCGGCCGGCCGGTGTACACCGAGCCCGAATTCCTCAACATGATGATTGAAGAAGACGGCGCTTTCGTCCTGGTTGACCTCCGGGAACCGGAAGTTGCGGCAAAAGATCACATTCCCGGGGCGGTCAATTACCCCATGTCCGAGTTGCATGAACTCTATAATGATCTGCCGAGTGACAAGAAAAAAACCAGAATCATCTATTATTCGGACAATGACGAGGATGCCGTCAGGGCCCATCGAACCATTCGAATTAACGGCTATAACCGGGGGTACATTTTAAACGGCGGCATCCAGGCCTGGAAAGCCAAAGGGTACGCAGTTGCGCATAATCAACTCAAAGACGAGATCGATTACAAGTATAAATATCTGCCCGGCGTAGTCGATGACAAAGAATTTAAAGAGGTCGTGGCCGGTAAACATGGCGACAAGGTTATTCTCGATGTTCGCAGTGCCGGTGAACTGACCAAGGGGCAGATCAAGGGCAGTATCAACATCCCCATCGACACGCTGGATAACCGCTGGAGCGAACTGCCCAAGGATAAAGAATATCTGGCCATGTGCTCAGGCGGCAACAGGGCTCGGATGGCCTATATGATCTTGAAGGATCATGGCTATAAGGCCCGTTATCTGGATGCCAAGGTCAAAGTCAATAAGAACGGCACGGTAAAGAGCATAAAGATGCGCCATAACTGATACCAATAAAGGACGATAACCGCTCCGGCGACCGTGGCGGGAGCGTAAAAGAAAATCTCCGAGCCTCCGGTGCCTGCGCTCTGTGTGGGCACCATTTATGTCTCACTTCATACCAAAGGATCATCCATGAAACAGAAAGCACTTTCTCTTTTTTTGTTGGCGTCATTTCTCTGCTCCAGTCAGGTTCTGGCCGGGAATGCGTCAAATACTATACCAGGTGCTGCACCTGCCGACAGAACCCCGACCTGGTATGCCATGGATTGGGTTGCCGGTTCAAAGTACTCGCCTGAATTTGAGGTGCTGGACACTGAAAGCGCCCTGGGCAGATACGCACCGATGAGCAAAACAATAACCCTGACCGATATAATAAAATTTCACGGCCATGCCTGTGACGGCCTAATTCAAGCTGCGGCGGCCATAAGGCTGGCCTTGGACGAACTTTATCCTGACGGGATTATAGATCGAACCGATCTGCGTATTCTTTCCAAGAACGGTCCCTGTTTCATGGACGCCTCGGCTTACCTGACCGGCGGCCGGATCAATTTCGGCACCCTGGATATTGATAATACTCTGGGAGCAAGTTGGATTGTCCAGCGGATCAGCGACAAAAAAGCCGTCAAGGTCCGTCGCCGTGACGGAGTTTTCCCGAAAGACCTGGCCGCCCTTGAAAAGAAGGTGAAAAGCGGCAAGGCGAGTCCGGCCGAGGTGACCAAAACCCGCGATCTGGCCTGGGTTTTTTCTAAAAACCTGCTCTCGCACCCGCTCACCGACTCCTTTTCAGTGGAAACGTTGCCGAACTTTCAGTATCCCGAGTCCGTGTATGCCAATGTCGGTCAACGCGGAGACGTAAAACATAAAAATGATCCCTATTGAAAAACACGAATCTCGTAACAGGTAAATATGTCTGTTATGTTTCACGTAACGTTAAAAAAAATATAGCCTCGCGCCGCAGTTAGCGATGATTTTAGACTGACCGGCAATACATTAATGACAAAAAAATCTGGGCCTTACTCTGCTGAAAGAGCAGGTTTTTTTTGTTTTCTGCGAGGTACATGTACCTCGCTTGTTCTTCACAACAACGGAGGAAAACAGTATGTTTTTGAAAAGAATCGCCTTGACCATGGTGACGGTTCTCCTGTTCTCAACTTCTGCTCTTGCCGGAATCCTTGAGGACGTTGACTGGTTGAAAGCGCATAAAGACGATGCCAACCTGGTAGTGGTAGATGTCCAGAACAAGCCGGGCAGTTATGAAAAGGGGCACATCCCCGGGGCTGTGAAGGTGTTGCGTCATGTCGACCTGGAGGGGTATGACCGCTATCCCCCCAATAAGTATCCCTCCCTTGACCAGATGACCAGGCTCATGGCACGGTTAGGAATCGACAACAAGACCACGGTCGTTGCCTATGACGATCATCACTCCATCTTTGCCAGCCGGATGCTGTTTGTGTTGGAGTTATTCGGTCATGATACCTCAAAGCTCAAGCTGATTGACGGCGGCATCAAACAGTGGCAGGCAGCCGGCAACAGTCTGGATACTACCGAAACAAAAGCCCGTTCAGCAGCGCCTTATGTAACCTCGGGTCCGAATCTTGAGTTGGTGGTCGGCTGGAGTCCTGTTTTTCGCGATGGAGTCCAGAAGCAGAACAGCAACGTTGTCCTGCACGATGCGCGGCCCAAACCCGAGTTTGACGGCACAAAAGTCAGGGCCATACGCGGCGGCCATATCCCGGGTGCCGTAAACGTGACCGGCACTGATGCCGCCAACAATAAAGATGCACAGACCTTCAAAACTGTAGATGCAATCCGCGCTGCCTTTGTCGATAAGGGCATCACCCCGGATAAAACAGTCTACACTTATTGCCACAGTTCGGACCGCGCAGCCCACGCCTACATGGTTTTAAAACATATGCTGGGCTATCCCGATGTACGCATTTACGAAGGGGCCTGGAAGGAGTGGGCAGCGTTAACCGCATTGCCGGCTAAAAGTGAGCATTGGATTAACGAATAGAAGCTCCTCTCTATTTTGATTTTGTTAAATCCGAGAAAGGGGATTGCATTGCAAAACACAGTGGCAGTCCCCTTTCTGTCCTGTTTTACAGACCATTATGATATTCAAACTGTTTTAAACAGGTCTACCCATGTTCTTTATTTGTTCTTCCTTCAGTCGGAGGATGTTTGCTTGATATCATCTTGTAATACTATGATTTTAATAAATATATACCCTCTCTCCTGTTCCGGGCATCAGGGCAACTCTAACTAAACAAGCAAAAATGCAACGTTAAAAAAAACGTAACTGTTCAGGAGCACCCCACGGAGTCCACGCTCGAAGTCTGCGCTTATCTACCTCTCTGCACGGTCAGGCCTGATTCACATAGGAATCACTATAGTTCACAGGCCTGACTGCACAGATATTGAGCACTCCTGAACAGTTACAGGTGGTGGTAGGGCTAGTTCTCTGCCCCCTACCTGAATAGTTACAAAAAAACATTGACAAGTGCAGGTATCGGTCTATATTAATCGTCAAATAGCGATATGTGAATAAGGCATCATCTCCGGTACACCGGACACAACAAAAGATGAAAATAGGTTGTAATCCCATCGGATTACAACGTATTTTCAGATAAAAAAATAGAAACAGATAACCATGAAAGCTTTTATCCGGGTCATGAAGGCCCTGTCCGACCCCAATAGAGTCCGCGTGTTAAAGCTCCTGCAGGCAGGAGAGCTCTGTGTCTGTGAGATTCAAAATGTTCTGGGCCTGGCCCAGTCCACGGTTTCCAAACACATGAAGCTTCTTGAGGATGCCGGTCTGGTTGACAGAAAACGACAGGGAACCTGGATTCTCTACAGCCTGGCCGACGGCAGCGAGTCGCAGTATGCCAAAATTATGCTCAGAGAGCTTCGTCACTGGCTGGATGAAGATGAAACATTGAAAACAATGCATCAGACCCTGCCGAAAGCTGCATTACTGCGTGATTGCAAATCTAAAAACTAAGGATCCATTAAAAAATAAATTTACATTTTAGTGGGCAATCGTCTCGTCGACTCCTGAGAGAATAAAAAGCAGTGGTATTTCTATATTGTTTAAAATACATTAAAAAATAAACTTTTGAATTTGCTTTATATATGATATAAT
>DRKH01000064.1 GCA_011051825.1 Desulfobulbus sp. | reverse complement strand
TAGCCCTACCACCACCTGTAACTGTTCAGGAGTGCTCCATATCTGTGCAGTCAGGCCTGTGAACTATAGTGATTCCTATGTGAATCAGGCCTGACCGTGCAGAGAGGTAAGCGCAGACTCCGTGGGGTGCTCCTGAACAGTTACAAAAAATTAAAGGCGGGGAGTAGTGTTTCGTCTGAAAATCCCCTGTCCGACCCAGAGCCGGAACAGGCTTCGCATACCGGTCACAGCGACTCGCAGATCATTCAAACTGCTCATATCGGCGAGTCTGCGGATCAGGAACTTCGGCCGGGAGTAAAACCGCCTGAAGGCCATCTGCCTCAAAGCCATGATTTCTTCCCTGGTCATGGTGTAGGGGGTGAAGGCTGCGCCCTGGTAGGTGTAATCGGCCAGATCATCGGCAACAGTCCCATATTTTTCAAGATTATCATAAAGCTCGGTGCCGGGAAAAGGCGTCAGGCTGTGAAAATTTGCCACATCCGGATTCAGTGCACAGGCAAACTTGATCGTTTCCAGGCCCTCGCTAAAGGTTTCACCGGGAATACCAAATAGAAAAGGAGTAAACACCTTGATCCCGACTTCCCGGGCGCTGCGGACCGCCTGGCGGATCTGGGAAAGGGTAATGCCCTTGCCCAGGGTATTTAAATTTTTCTGCACCCCGCTTTCCGCTCCCATCAGCATGGCCCAGCAACCGGCGTCTTTAAACGCCTGCAACAGGGGTTTATCCACCTGGTTGACACAGGCCGAGGCAAACCAGGTGAAATCAAGCCCTCTGCTCCTGATTTCCTGTGCCAGCCGCATGGCCCGGTTATAGTCGGCGGCAAGGGTTTCATCGATAAATTTTATCTCCCGGTAGCCCTGCTCAAGGCAGAGTTCGATTTCGGCCATCACATTGTCGATACTGCGATAGCGGATACCGCTTTTTCGGCTCTTGTCGATCTGAAAACAGTAGATACAGTGGCGGTTGCATCCGCGTGAGGTCATGACAACCGCCACCGGTTTACGCCTGTAGGTTGCAGGGGCCGGGATATACCTGTCCGCCTCGCCGAGCAGCTCCCGGGCCGGGAAAGGCAGGCTGTCAAGTTCCTCAACAAGGGGTTGCGGCTGATTTCTGACAATCTGGTCACCTCTTCTAAAGGCAACACCTTTGACTCCATCAAGGGGTTCACCGTCCACAAGTCGCTCCACCAGAGAAACAACCGAGACCTCACCTTCACCGTAGACCACACTGTCGATCCATTTGCAGTCTTCCAGGCATTGCTCCTGCAGGGCAATGGGATACGGGCCCCCGACAGTGATAAACACATCCGGCAAGATTATTTTCAGATTTCGGGCGGTCTTTTTCGCCTTGGGCCAGCCAAAGGTTGTTGAATACAGGCCGACACAACCGGGTTCGAATCTGGTGACCGCCTGAAGAATCTCTGTGTGAGTGAAAAAGGCACCGTTGAAGAATTCAACCTCATGTCCTGCCTGTTGCAAGGCAGCGGCGACCCACAGGGTGCCCAGCGGCTGCCAGTAATTAATCTGGGAGGCCGCTGTTTTGGTTGGGAAGATCTCCTCCGGTTCCCAGGCCGGTATGACAAGAGCGCACTTCATGAAGAATAATCGGGCTGGAGGAACTGAGAACAGGAAACCGGTACATCATCCCTTACCGCAGGGTTTAAGGCTGAACATCCCCGGATGACTTTTTCAGCAACCATGATGCCGCTTTCCATGGCCTGATCCATGTTCAGATAGCTGAACATCCCGCTTCTGCCGATCAGATGCAGATTGTCAAAGGTATCCAGAAAGTCCGTGATGACTTTCAGGTGCCGGTGGTACTGAAGATCAAAAACGGGGTAGGCATAAGGGATCCTGAGCACTGTGCCGTCAAGGACATCGCCGGGGGCCAGAAAACCAAGTTTCTGCAGATGATCAGTAGTCAGCTCACAGAGTTTCCGTTCAGATGACTGCCAGACGGCATCACCGGTGTTGCAGAAATATTCAGCCACAACATGGGACCGTCCTTGCGGGGCCATCTCAGAACTCCAATTTTTCGGCTCATGGATTCTGCCGAACGGGACAATGTTCTCGGGAAAATACATCCAGGTGAGATCGGTCAGCCGTTGTTTCTTTAAAAACAGGGCCACAACAACCAGGGAACGGAAACGAATTTTTGATACCGCCCGGCAAACTGCATCCGGCGGGGGCGGGTTCATCCCGGCGATAAACTGCGTTATTGGAAGACTGGAGATATAGCTGGAGCCTGTGATAGTCTGCTTTTTTTCCGCACATGCACATTCAATGGCTGTGATTTTTCCCTGTTTGTGAAAAATACTTTCCACCGCTGATGCGGTTTTCACCACGTTTGTTGCTTGAATACACTGGTGTAGCCGATCGGCCAGCTGGCCGATGCCCAGGCGTGGATACAAAAAAGTATCGGTCAGGGTCTTCACCCGATGCCGTCGAAACCTGATCAGTGCATGCTGAATAAACCGGCCCAGGGAGAGTCCGTCTATTCGTTTGGCCACCCAGTCCTTACTGATATTCCGGCTGTCGATTCCCCACACCTTTTCGCTGTAATTCTTAAAATAAAGCTCAAATATGGTCCGACCGAACCGGGCCACAACCCAGTCTTCAAGGGAGGTGATTTTTTGGGACCGAAAGGCGCCGAGTACTTTTTCTTTGCCATAGTCAAAAAGGATTCTGCCGGTCTTGGCCGGACCCAGCCCGAACACGGCGTTTAGAGGCGTGAGCGGGTAATCGATATACTGACCGGCAATATAGATCTGGCTTTTTCGGGGAACACTGAGCAGGTCGTCTCCGAGGAGCTCGGAAACAAAGGATTGAAGCTGCTGATTATCGGTAAGGAAACGGTGGCCGCCAAGATCAAAACGGTACTCGCCATGGGTTACAGTCCTGGCCAGCCCGCCGACTTCCGTATCTTTTTCGACAACGGTTACCGGCTGCCCGGCCCGGGTCAACCACGCAGCTGCTGATAATCCGGCAAGGCCGGCCCCCAGAATAACCGTCACTTGACCAGCAGGACCGAGACTTCCGCATTATTCGACACTTCGCGGCTGACGCTGCCCAGGATGAGATTATGCATACGATGACTGCGACATCCCATAATAATAAGCTCGACCTCTTCATCCCGGGCCACGTTGAGAATTTCTTCGGCCGCATGGCCTTTTCGCACCTCTGGATGAATTCCGGTTATACCCTTTTTATCAAGATGGTCGCAGTAGTACTCAATGACTTTTTTTGCCTTTTCATTGCGCATATCCTGGTACGCGGTCCCCTCAAGAGAATCCTTGAGGGTTTCCCATTCACTGTCGCTGATGATCAGATTGTCCATAATCGATCCGCCGGAAATGATCTTTTGAACATAGAGCAGCACAACCTCCCCGGGCATGCAGGTACGGAAAATTTCAGCCATGGTATCTATGGTTTTAATAGAACTTTTGGTGTCATCCACCGCCAGCAGGATTTTTTTCATAGCGGATCTCCGATTACTCCGTAAATAAACAGACAGCAGACGGTCAGGTTACTCTTCTTCATTAAGAGACCGATAGAACTCATTCATCTCATCGCTGATACCCTCTATTTTTTCACCACCACCGCCACCGTAACCGGCTGCTTCAACCGCCTCGAAATAACCCGGCTCCGTACCGGTCCTGGCCGAAATAGTATAGCCGCTGTAGAAACAGAAGAGAGCCACCACAATAATCACTATGATCTTGAGATCCGGTTTCATGGTGTTACTCCTTACTCTTCAGTATCCTTGTACAAGTCTTGATATTGCTTCAACAGGTCGTCGTCATTACCGGGGCCGCCGTCAATGACGGCCGCATCATTGTCACCGAAACCGACTTCCAGAAACGGCGGCAGACTGTATCCCAGTAAAAAGGAGCTGAAACCGATAACAATTGTTATAATAATAAACAGATGTTTTTTCACAGGGCCCCACCTTTGCTTAAGGCCTTCCCGCCCGACTTTTCAACCGGAGAGAAGGCGTTGAATTCAGGCCTGTTACATCGCCTTTTTAATTTTAAAGGTGAATTTTCCGCCATCGGCAATCTTTTCCACAATTTCATTGCCGTTTGAATCGCACATGGCGGAAACCGATTCCGACGAAGAGGGATTGTCGAAGGTTACCTCAAGGACATCGCCGCCATGCAGTTTTTCCAGGGCCTTCTTGGTATAGATCTGTGGATGGGGACATACGTATCCGGTCACATCGAGTGCATAGACACCGTCTTCTTTCTTTGCAAAGGTCATAGCCATTATTTGTTCCTCCGGGGTATCAGGTTACAGGTCAAAATCAAAGCCGGCCATCTCCTTGGCCATCTTTCGTTCCGTGTACCAGTTAAATATTTTTACGCCGATATAGGCCCCACCGATCATGCCCACTCCGAAGAGCCAGCCGGACATATCACCGTTGGCGGTGCGGACAAAAAAGGCGCCGACATTGCAGCCCAGGGCCAGTCGTGAACCGATTCCCATGAAAAAGCCTCCGAGAATCGCCCAGAAGGCCAGTTCCCGGGTTGGCGCCTTGAATTTAAACTCACCATGAAGCAGAGCCATGACTGCGGCTCCACCGATAAGGGCCACACTCATCCAGTCGGCCGGATTAATCGCCGGACTGGGAATACCGTTGACCCAGCCGAAATAGATGTTGTCCATATTGTTCATGCCGAGTTTCTGCAAGGTCCAGCCCACCCATTGCGCCTCCTGGGTGGTGACGTACCAGTAGCCGGGATCAAAGACCGTACCCTTGGCGGAAATACCGAAATCATGGCCAAGGCGTACGAGAAGGGTACCGGCATTTTTCACCCCGAATTTCATTCGCAGGCCCTCGATGACAAACATCTGCAGGCCACAGGCAATACCCAGTAAAAGACCGGCAATAGACGTTCTTTTCGAGGCCATGATCATGCCCCAGAAGCCATTCAGATGATCTTTGAACGTAACGGACCTGCTGTTTTCAGCCTGAAGCTTTTTGACATAGTTTTTTCTGACCCAGAAAATATAGACAATGGTGAGAATCATCAGGGCCGGAATCAAAACGCCGAAAAAAGTGTTGCCGAGTAAGGCACCGATGAGCGTATCGTCTCTCATCCCCAATGACTGGGCATAGGTCTTGACCGGCTGATTCCAGACATAGCCTGCCAGATATTGATCAACCCAGCCGTCACCGACGTTAATTGAGTCGGGCAGCCCCTTCTCCAGGGCCGATTTGTGCCAGGCCGCAGGGACGAACTTGTTCAAGATACCGCCCCAGTCGACAAAAAGGGCCTGGGTCACGCTGATGGACAGAATAACCAGCAGGGAAACCCCGTTGCCCTCCCCGGTCTTGTACAGCGATCCGGACGCACAGCCGCCGGCAAAAACCATTCCGACCCCGAAAAACAATCCGGCAATGGCGGAATGAATACTGACCGGGGCGGGGTGAAAAGTGCTCCAGCCGGTGGCAGCGACCAGCCCCGAGGTGATGGCAAAGAGAAAAGTGGCAATCATAATTCCGACAACCATCCTCGGCACCCCGACGGCGAAGAGATCCCTGAAGGCGGAGGCGAAACAGAAACGGCCGTACTGGAGGCACATTCCATAGATAAAACCGAACCAGAGGTAAGCGGAGAGGTAGATGTAATACTCATGAATAGCAAGCGTGACCACGCTGACCAGGGCAAAGAATCCGACTATGATATAGGCCCAGATAACATTTCTTCGCGGAATTATTATTTCCATTCAACTCTCCCCTGATTTCCTCAATTGCGCTCGTATTCACTCCAATACGGTTGCTGCAGATCTACGTTCCGGAAAAGCAATGATCATGCCATTGCCGCACATTTAGGCGCTCCGTCAGGGCGGGGCCGGTCCAAAAGACCGACGGCAGGCCTGTCGGGGTTGCCACCGGTAGCCGCCAGGGATCGGACGCCGGGAAATTTTTGCGGTCCAGGGGACGTCAAGTGTCCCATTTGGGACAGCTTTGATTTTCCTGTGGCCGGTTGCGCCCAGCTTTTGAGGCCTCTTCATTCTAACGCGGGCAAGCCCGCAAGGTATTTAGGCTGAAGGCTGTCAGGGTGTCAGGAAGGAGCAGGTTCCGTTTTCTTTACCTAAATCCCTTCCGCCTTCAGCCTACAGCCTACAGCCAAAAAGCCTTTGCGATATAATAACAGCAGATTATCAGCCTTGAATCTCGGTTCCGGGGGGCCAGCCAACCGGAACCGCTGCGGATCTCCGCTAAAAGCATGCGGGGATAATGGAAAAATGGAAGGTGACAACGTAGAATCAATAATAGATGGAAACAAAGGTGGTATAGCGGAAGACCCCTGACCGGCGGGTGAAATGTTTGACCCTGACCGGCGAAGAAGAGTTGCAAGTCCTGACGTAAACAGAGTCATCGACAGGACTTCCGGAGAGAACAACCAGGGGAGCAGGCCGGGTGTCGGCCTGATAAAAGGCGGGTTTTTTGAGCTGCCAGGTTGCAAGCATGGAGGACAGCGGCGAGATGCCCTCGGATTTTCCGGCAGCCCAGTGCTGTCGGCTGACTATTTTTCTGCTGGTGAACAGATCAAGCTGGGGAATGGCGATAATCGTGCTGCCCTCTGATTTCCCCTGGGGCAACGCATACACTGCAACGGTATCAACGGCCAGATGATTGAGAAACTGCCCAGCCCTTTGTATATTCACCATCGAGGTTGTTTTAAAAAACGGCAGATAGCCGGCAAAGAGGACCACAAGAGACGAAGAGACAATGACGGCGGCAATAGACCGTTTAACCAGCAGGTCCTTGACTCCTCCAAGGCCATAGGCCGCCATCAGGGCCAGGAAAGGAAAGAGAGGCACCATGTAGCGGATCCGCTCGATCCGTAACAGAACAACCAGAAAAACAAACAGCAGGGGAAAGAAAAAACGGCTGCACCCGGTCCGCCAGGCCCTGAACCCGCCATACAGGGCCAGCAGGAAGATGAAGGGATGGATCTGGAAAAAAAATGTGGAGGCAAACCCCTCGTGCCAGAGTTTCAAGGCCGGACGCTGGTAGGTAAACAGCGTGTGCAGTTGTTCTGTAAAAACCGGAGAGGTATAGGCCAGGAGGACAACAACGGCGATGGCGGACGGCACAATGATGGCGGACATGCGCTGCACATACTTTGCAGCAGCCGGAGTGGTTCGCAGATAAATATAGCCGCAAACCGGCAGGATGGCCAGCATGGGCCAGGTGGAATACTTGGCCATGGAGGCCAGAACAAGGGTCAGTGATGCAACCACCATCCGCAACAATCCGCCATAGCGGAGCGCCTCAACAAAACAATACACCGCCAGGACTACAAAAAACATGGTCTGGACATCAACCAGCATCAGCGGGACCTGGGTCAACAGGTACGGCATGCCCAGCAGCAGGAAACCGGCGTAAAAGCCGGTTTTCCGATTCCAGAGAACTGTTCCGAGCCTGCAGGTCAGTACAACGGTCAAGACAAAGAGGAGGGTATTCCACAACTGGACCGCGATGCGCAGCTCACCGACAAACGTAAAAATCAACCCGTAGAGAAACGGTACCAGGGGCATGTCGGTCCAGATGGTAATTTCCCGGCCCCATTCCCGGATAAAATACAGCAGGCCATATTGTGAAAGTGCCTTGGCCTGGAGAAAATATCGACCCGAATCCAGCAGGAGTTCCGGTTCACTCCAGAGCGGGAGCACGGCTGCGGTCGAAAAAACAATAAGGGCCGGAACCGGGATGGTTTCAAAGGGAAGGAAGCGGCAGATCAACAGGGAAAAGAAAAGGGTGCCGGACAGAATCAGCAGAACTCTTTGAATACCGAGCGGAACAAATACCCATTGCCAGCTGGCCAGGGTGTTGTTGTCATAGACCCGAAAAACATAGAGCAGGGAAAAGGTAAAAAGAGCGGCAAACCAGAGGAGCAGGAACCATTCCAGTGGTTCCTGCCGAACGGCAGATGTACTTTTCACCGGTCAACCGTTTGCTGCCGGCCCGAAGAGGTCGGGTTCCTCTTCTTTTGGGCGGCTTCAGGTAATCGACCTGTCCACCTCATCGCCGCAGTTATAAGACCAGCACCTTGTCGGCATCATGATTCATCGCAGCATTACTGTACTGGCTGCTGCTCTCGATAGCGTCGGAAAGCCCGCGGGTGTTGACCGACAACTCTACGGCACTGTGCTCGCAATAACTCATCGACACCCCCTCAAGATCGGCAAGAGCAACATAGTCCGCGTCCTCAAGCAGCCGGGTGCCCTCGTCCATGGCAAAAAGGGTCACCTGATTGCCCCTGGCAGCTGCTACTCCGACAATCCCCGTTATTGTCGTCAGATAACGATTTGAGTTCACAAGAATTCCGAGTTTCATCCTTCCGTCTCCACATTACGATTCACGTTTCCGTCCCTGCTTCCGGTAGCTCCAGCCGTGTAAGCCGTTCCGATCTCCTTACCGATCCAGGTCACGGGTCACAACAAATGCAC
>DRKH01000063.1 GCA_011051825.1 Desulfobulbus sp. | reverse complement strand
TTGATGCCGCCCGGGCTGCTTTGCAGGAAACCCGGGTCAGACGTTCCTATGCCACTATTACCGCCCCAATTTCCGGTGTCATTGCTTCAGTTTCCACCCAGCAGGGGGAGACTGTGGCCGCCGGGCTCAACGCCCCGACCTTTGTCACCATCATTGATCTGAATCGTATTCAGGTGGATGCTTTTGTGGATGAGACTGATATCGGCAAGGTCAAGATCGGCCAGAAAACGATTTTTACGGTTGATACCTATCCGAACAAGGAGTTTTCAGGGAGAGTTTCCGCCATTTATCCAAAGGCGATCATTCAGGATAATGTGGTCAATTACGATGTGGTTGTTGAAATAGACAGTTCTTTCAAGGAACTGTTACGGCCGGACATGACGGCAAGCGTGACTATTTATCAGGCCGTACGCAAGGGCGTGTTGATGCTGCCCCGTAATGCCATTCTCCGGGAAAACGGGCGGAAATTTGTCCTTGTCCAAGCGGCAAAAGGTCAGTTGCGGAAAAAAGCCGTTCAAACAGGAGCAAGCAGTGGCAATACTATTGAAATCGTCTCAGGCCTTACTGAAGGAGATACGGTGGTTGTTGAAAATAAATCAAGTTAAAAGACCCCTTTTAACTATCCATGGAGGTTATAATGATAGAACTGAAAAATATTACCAAGTCCTTTCAAAGCGGGACGATTACAACCGAGGTCCTCAAAGGGGTGACCTTTTCCATGCAGCAGGGGGAATATGTCGCCATAATGGGCTCGTCCGGTAACGGCAAAACGACCCTGATGAATATCCTGGGCTGTATGCTGAAAGCCTCGGGCGGTTCATATCACCTTGACGGAGTGGATATCGAGACCCTGAATGATGATCAGCTTTCCGAACTCAGAAACAAAAAAATAGGTTTTGTCTTTCAGTCATTCAACCTTCTGGACTCCACCAGTGCCCTTGATAATGTTCTTTTGCCCCTGGTCTATACCGACGAGTATCCCGATGATGCCACCGAACGGGCGGTGGGTCTTCTGGAATCGGTGGGCCTGGGGGACAGAATCCATTACAAACCCAGCGAACTTTCCGGCGGCCAGCATCAACGGGTTGCCATTGCCCGGGCCCTTGTCAACAATCCGGCCATTATCCTGGCCGATGAGCCCACCGGCAACCTGGACAGTGAATCCTCACAAGAGATAATGCATATTTTAAAACGGCTGCATGACCAGGGCAAAACAATTATCCTCATTACCCATAACAGCAGCGATGCCGAATATGCCGAAAGAACGGTATTTTTAAGAGACGGCAGAATCTACAACGAGGAGGCCTCAAAATGAAGCTGATGAAAGTTGTCGAAGTCGCCTCAAAATCCATCATAAGGCATAAGCTGCGGACATTTCTTATTGAGTTGGCTATCCTGACCGGTATTGCCACCCTTACCGTGGTCATCTCGTTAACTCAGGGCGCCAATAAGCGTATTATGAAGCGAATGCAGAATTTCGGTCACGATGCAATTATGGTTCATTCCGGTGGCGGCAAAGTACGCGGCCCATCCACCGCTGAAGAGGCAAATTTAACCGGCAAGGATAAAACTGATATCCAAAATATCGCCGGAGTAAAATTCGTTACACCCATTCAAGTGGAACTGGATATGCCGCTGAAATGTGGCAGCCGGTTTACCACATCCTGGGTAATGGGCGTGGAGCCGGACTGGCAGGATGCCTGGCACAGGGGGGCGATGCGTGGTGATTTTATCAGCACCGCGGACAATGAACAATTGGCACGGGTCTGTGTTGTCGGTACCACCACGGCCAGGGATTTATTCGGCAATGAGAATCCGATCGGAGAGGATATATTGGTCGGAAATGTGTCTTTCAAAGTAATAGGGATTCTGGAAAAAAGAGGGCAATCGCCGGCCGGAACCGATTTCGACAACCTCATTCTCATTCCCTTCAGCACCGCTTCAAGAAGACTGATGAATCAGCCGCTCTATACCAGCATGCTACGGGTTATAATTAACGATCCCACCCAGGCGGAACGTATTGCCGGCACAATAAAAGAAATTGTAAGAGAAAACCATCATCTGGCGGCAACCCAGGAGGATGACATCCGAATCAGCACCGCAAAACATGTTGCAAAAATGATAAAAAGTACATCCAAAACACTGGGTCTCTTTTTATGGATGATTGCTGTTATTGCACCCATGGTCGGAGGGATTGTGCTGATGAACATTATGCTCATGGCGGTCTCGGAGAGAAAGCAGGAGATAGGGTTAAGGCGGGCGTTGGGTGCCAGGAAAAAAGATATTATTCAGCAGTTTCTGGCCGAGTCGGTCATTCTTACCTTTTCAGGCGGAGTATTGGGCGTGGGCACAGGGGTGATTATCGCGATGGTGTTGCGCAATTTCGGAAAGCCGATCAGCATAACCTGGCAGCCTTTTGCCATTGCCTTTGTGTTTTCCGTTCTAATCGGCCTGTTTTTCGGGGTTTACCCGGCCAGGAAGGCAGCCGGTCTTGATCCGGTACAGGCCTTGAGCCAGAAATGAACATCACCAAAAATATACTTATCTCTCAAAAAATATTATTGGTCCACAAGATACGGACAACGCTCTCCCTGTCAGGGGTTATTATTGGTATCAGTGCGGTGATAATCATGGTCTCCATGGGCAAGAGTAC
>DRKH01000062.1 GCA_011051825.1 Desulfobulbus sp. | reverse complement strand
ACCCCATCTCTGCACGGTCAGGCCTGATTCACATAGGAATCACTATAGTTCACAGGCCTGACTGCACAGATATGGAGCACTCCTGAACAGTTACAGGTGGTGGTAGGGCTAGTTCTCTGCCCCTACCTGAATAGTTACGAAAAAAACAGGATTCATGAGGAAACGAAAAACGTACATCTACCTGAAGAGTAACCGTTTGGCTATTATTAATGATCATTCTTTCATTGTCAATGAGCAATGAGGATTCAATTGCTTTTCAAGGCTTGGTTTGCTACCCTTTTCCAACTCAGAACTCAGAACCCGGCACTCAGAACTCGAAATCGTGAAGAATAAACTCGTCATATTCATCTTAGAACTGCAGAAATCAATCCGTGCGCTGTTGATCAGCCTGGTGCTGTTAACGGTGCTGGTGTTTTTGCTTTCCAGCGGTCTGATTTCCACGTTTCAGAACCATCTTCAGGAAAAGCTCTATTTTTTTTCCGTGGCCGGTCCATTCCTCGCCCATGTCAAGGTGGCCTTTTTCGGAGCCTTGTATCTGTTGATGCCGCTGCTCACCTATGTTCTGTGGAAGGCCATGGGAAAACCGTTTGGGGTCAGCGGCAAACGGCTGTTCTGGTATGTCTTTGCCACCTGTCTGCTCTTTTATGCCGGTACGGTTTTCTGTTACCTGGTCACCCTGCCGTTTGGCGTAAAGTTCCTGTTGGGGTACCAGTCCGAAGACCTCAAGGCCGTCATCTCCATCGGCCGTTTTGTCAACTTCGTCACCATCTTTATCCTCGCCTTCGGGGTTATTTTCGAGCTGCCGATTTTCATGATTTTCAGTGCCCAGGTCGGGCTGATTTCCCGGGCCGTGTATGAAAAAAACAGGCGTTTTGCAGTGCTTGGCATCGCCATTCTGGCCGCACTGTTGACCCCGACCCCGGATGTGGTCAATATGGCCCTGATGGGCGTCCCGTTGTATATGCTCTATGAGGCCGGGATTCTGGTGATTCGCCTGTTGGACCTGGACGGATCGGCAACAACGCCGGTTGAGCCGGGGGAAGACGATGATCAGCCGAATTCGTGACAGTGGATTCCGTGGGTAAGGAGCAGGGCGGCGGTGACCCCGACCCGATTCTGCAGGCCGCAGGATGGACTGCGGGCCTTGAGTATGGCGTGTTCAATCTGTTGGGCCCGGGCAATGGCTAATACCTGTCGGGCACCGAGGATAAAGGCAGGGCTGACATCCCGGCCGTTTTGATCAACCACCGATGCCCGGTGCGCCAGCACGTCATGACCGTCTCCGCCGGTGAGGTCGGCGGCGGTTCTCGGGGTGGGTAATCCGCCCAGCTGTTCTGGGCAGACCGGGATCCAGTGTATTCCGGCAAGCTGCTGCAGGCACCTGCTGTCGGGTTTGCACTGGCCGTCGTAGCGGGTGCATAACCCCACGAGACAGGCACTGACCAGACATTTTTTTTGTGGAAAGGGGGGATCCACTTTGCTCTCCTAAATGCAAAGTTGTTTTTGAGCGAACCCTGCGAGCAGCTTCCTCTTCAATATGTTGGGTTCGCTTATTTCCTGCAAACTCAAATGTGTTGTGGGTTTTTGGTGTCAGCGAACCCAATAAACGTGGAGCATGAAAGTCGCTTAACCCAACACAGTATCCAAGGAGAGTGAAGTGAATACTCCCTTAAATATGATTATCTGGTCATGTAGGCTTTTTCCTGACCCCTGATCCCTACCCCCTAATCCCTAGATTATGGTCGAACGGAAAAAACAGACCCTCAGCAGGTCGGAAAAAAAAAGGTTACGCCGGATTATCCTTCTGGTACTGCTGGCCGTAACCCTGTTGCTTCTTTTTGTGCCGGGCCGCAGCCTGTTGAGCTTGCGAAACATGCAACAGCGTGTCTCGACACTCTCCAGAGAGAATGAACGCCTGAAACAACGGAACCATGATCTGACCATAGAGATCAAACGGCTGCAGACCGATGAAGTCTACCTGGAAGAGCTGGCCAGAAAAAAATACGGTTTGCTGAAGGACAATGAAACCGTGTATGAATTTAAGTCCAGACGAAAAAAGAAGGATTGAGTACCTGTTCAGGCGGGGTGCACCTGAACAGGCACAGGCTTGATTCCTTTTGGATACAGTGCCGGCCGCACGGGCCGGGCAGCGGTCATGCTCAGGAAAAACCTGATTTCGATGAACATCCGGACAAGGCACCGCTGGGAATCGTCGGTCTGCCCGATCCTATTCGAAAGTTGGAGGCGGAGATGGTTTTTGTCACATTCAGGCTCTTGCACTTCGGGCATTGAATGGTCTCCGAGGAATGGGCAGAGGTGGTCAATACCTCAAAATGTTTTTTGCAGTCCCGGCAGACATACTCGTGGATTGGCATGGTTTTGCTCCTGATTTATTGTAATATATACAAAATTTGTACTATATAAAAAATAAAATTTAATATCGTTTAACCTTTCATCGGTTGTTGTAACTGTTCAGATGGGTATACGATTTATGTAATACCATAAACCGTAACTGGTTGTCTAAAATGTAACTATTCAGGTAGGGGCAGAGAACTAGCCCTACCACCACCTGTAACTGTTCAGGAGTGCTCCATATCTGTGCAGTCAGGCCAGTGAACTATAGTGATTCCTATGTGAATCAGGCCTGACCGTGCAGAGATGGGGTGCTCCTGAACAGTTACTCTAAAATAAGCATTGAGAAGGCCGTTGTCAGTAAAAAAAAGTAAGTGATCAGGGGCACCGCACGGAGTCTCGTCCCTCGCGTACCTCTTCGCACGGTCGCGCCTGCACGAATCTACGGCACCCCTTATCACTTATAGGTTTAAGGCAGATGAAAACACATCATTACTAATCCTGTGACCAGTTACAAAAAAAAACATCAGACCCGACAATCCGGTACCGGGAAACCGGTCGATCCGGCCGCCCTCGTGTTGTTGAGTCATCAGGTGCGGAACCTGCTTCGATTTCATCAGCAAATGGGTATCGAGCACTATCCGTCGACCGCCGGGTTGCGAAATTTTCTGGTGAAGCATTCCGGCGCCCCCGCCTCTCATCGTCCGGTACACAAAACAGCTGCCCCGGCCGCACCACAGGATCGTCAACCTGTGGTGCCGTCGCTTTCGGCCGTGTATAAAGAAATTGTTGCCTGTAAACAGTGCGAGCTGGCCGGACAACGTTCAGGACAGGTTCCCGGCCGGGGTGGCGAACGGCCGAAACTACTGGTGGTGGGCGACTGGTCCGGGCAGGAGATTTTTTCCGATACCACTCTCTTTGGCCGCGACGAGGACGTCATGCTCTGGAAAATGATGGCCGCCATCGGGCTGGCCGCAGAGGATGTCTATGTGACCAATGTGATCAAATGCTGTCCAGCGGTAACTCCACCGGATGTGTCCTGTGCCCGTCGCTGTTTTGCTCATCTGAGCCGGGAGATCGGTGCCCTCAAGCCAAACCTTATTCTGGCCATGGGAGAGATGGCTGCCGGTCAGCTGCTGGCAAACTCGGCTCCGCTCGTCCGTCTGCGGGGCCGGTTTCATAGTTATCGTTATCCCGACAGTGCCCCGGCACAGGTTATGCCCACCTTTCACCCCCGCTTTCTGCTGGCAAATCCCGAGATGAAAAAGATGGTCTGGATGGACCTGCAGATGATCCAGCGGCAGCTCTGAATCGAGGTGTTTTGGTCATGTTTCTGCTCTGGCGAGCGGTAGTTGTACTTACAGATTCCGGCCGCCTTCAGCCGTCTTTTTCAGGCTCTTTCAGGGCCACCAGACCTCTTTTGCCAAGCTGTTGAATGAATTCACTGACGGATATTTCCGCCTCACGCGGCTCCAGTTGATGCCGCTTGCGGAAGTCGCGGCTGATGGTATGGACGCTTTTTTTGCCGTCAATCACCTGCCAGACGCTGCTGCCCATGGCATCAAGCTGCAGTTTTTTATGGATGATTTCGGGCTCCCGGCCGGCCGCCGACTTGAAAATTTTTCGTAACCAGGGCTTTGCCTGCACCGAATATCTGAGCAGGATGCCTTCGGCATTGTGTTCTTCGATACATTCGGGATTGCGCATTGGAATACAGGCCAGTGCATATTGCCGATCCGATCCCGGAGCTGTCGTCTGCAGGTCTTTCTTTTTCATTTCTTTCTTGTAACTATTCAGATAAGGACACAATTTACGCAATACCGCAGACTGTAACTGTTCAGGAGTGCTCCATATCTGTGCAGTCAGGCCTGTGAACTATAGTGATTCCTATGTGAATCAGGCCTGACCGTGCAGAGAGGTAGATAAGCGCAGACTTCGAGCGTAGACTCCGTGGGGTGCTCCTGAACAGTT
>DRKH01000061.1 GCA_011051825.1 Desulfobulbus sp. | reverse complement strand
TGTTGTATAAGGAGACGGAGGACTTTAAAAAATATTACGATTCATTGCGTTAATCCGTACAAGAGGAGAACTGACATGGCGCAACAAAAAATCCGTATTTCCCCTGATCAAGGAACGAAGGCCGGTAGAATTACCCTGAACCCGAGGGTTGCCCGGCGTTCATTTCTTAAACTCTCAGCGGCAACCGCTGCCCTGACCGGAGCGGCCATGACCACTCGGATGACGGCAAAAGCCGCCACCCCTGCCGCCGTCAAAGAGGCCTATCCCGGCTCAAAAATGATTCGCTCCATATGTACCCACTGTGCCGTTGGCTGTGGGATCAACGCCGAAGTACAAAACGGAGTATGGGTCAGACAGGAAGTTGCCCAGGATCATCCTGTCAGCCGAGGCGGTTACTGCTGCAAGGGCGCTTCGGCAATCGACATGGTGACCAGTGAAAAACGACTCAAAAATCCGATGAAACGGGTAAACGGCAAATGGCAGAAGATCACCTGGGATCAGGCCATGGATGAAATCGCCACCAAATTGAACTCCATCCGGGATAAGGACGGTCCCGACGCCCTGCACTTAAACGGCAGCGCCAAGGTCTCCACGGAAATGGCCTACCTGCAGAGGAAATTTGCCGCGTTCTGGGGGAGCAATAACGTCGACCACCAGGCCCGAATCTGACACTCCACAACGGTGGCAGGTGTCGCCAACACATGGGGTTACGGGGCAATGACCAACAGTCTCAACGACATGAGACATGCCGAATCATTAATTTTTATCGGATCCAACGCGGCTGAGGCGCATCCGGTCTCCATGCAGCATATTCTGCATGCAAAGGAGGTCAACAATGCGCCGGTTATAGTGGTCGATCCGCGACGCACCAAACTTGCAGCCAAGGCCGATGAATTTGTCCGCATTCGTCCCGGCACGGATTGTATTTTTATTATGGGTCTTGTCAACGAAGTCATCCAAAAAGGCTGGCAGGACAAGGAATTTATCCGCACCCGGGTTGCCGGGTATCCGGAGATGGCTGAAGTTGCGGCAAAGTACACCCCGGAAGAGGTCGAAAATGTCACCGGTATTCCGGCGGCCCAGACCAGAAAAGTCGCCAAGATTCTGGCCATGAACCGCCCCACCTCACTGACCTGGTGCATGGGCGGAACCCAGCATTCCATCGGCTCCTCCATCACCCGCGCCTTCTGTATTCTCCAGCTGGTACTTGGGAATATGGGTAAATCCGGAGGCGGAACCAACATCTTCCGTGGCCATGACAACGTTCAGGGCGCAACCGACATGTGCGTTCTGTCGCACACTCTTCCCGGCTATTATGGACTCAGTGACGGCTCCTGGAAACACTGGTGCCGGGTCTGGGACGTGAACTATGACTATATAAAGGGACGGTTCAAAGAAAAAAAATGGATGAATGCCAAAGGATTCACCCTTTCCCGCTGGTATGAGGGCGTACTGCAGAACGACAAGATTGAGCAGTACACGCCGATTAAGGCCATGATCCAGTGGGGCTGCGGTTCCAACTCCAACTCTCAATATGACAGAGTGGTCGAGGCCTACAAAAAGCTTGAGCTCTTTGTCATTGTAGATCCCTTCCCTACCATGGCGGCGGCAACCTGCACCACGGATAACGTCTATATTCTGCCCTGCGCCAGCCAGTATGAAACCTCGGGCTCTGTAACCTCGACTTCACGGCAGATCCAGTGGCGCTACAAGATCGTTGATCCGGTGAGTGGTTCCCGGGACGATTACAGCATCATGAGGGATCTGGTTGATCGACTTGGTTTTGCCGACCAGTTTTACAAAAACATAAAAGAGGTACCCGAAGATATTACCCGCGAGATCAACCGGGGGACCCTGACCATCGGCTACAATGGCCAGACGCCTGAGCGGATCAAAAAGCATATGGACAACTGGCACACCTTTGACATTGAAACCCTCCAGGCCAAGGGCGGCCCATGCGACGGTGATTATTTCGGTATGCCCTGGCCCTGCTGGACCGAGCAGCATCCCGGCACCCCGATTCTGTATGACATCTCCAAGCCGGTGGCCGAGGGCGGTCTGCCGTTTAGAAACCGTTTTGGTCTCGAACATAAATACATCCAGAGCGGACGAACGGAAAACCTGCTGGCGGCCAAAGGGGTCTATAATCCCGGCAGCGAGGTCAAAGGCGGCTATCCGGAGTTCAAGGACATCGTGCCGGGAACAAACTGGAAAACCGACCTCTCTCAGAAAACCATCAAAGAGGCCATTAAAAGAGGCATGGCCCCGTTCGGCAATGCCCGGGCCCGCTGCGTGGTCTGGAACTTCCCGGATCAGATACCGATCCACCGGGAGCCGCTCCACACGCCACGGCCCGACCTGATTCAGAACTATCCGACCTACGAGGATAAACCTAACCAGTACCGGGTATTCACCAGGTTTAAGAGTGAACAGAATCCTGATCTGGCATCAAAGTTCCCGTTTGTCCTTACCACCGGCCGCATGGTTGAACATATGGGTGCCGGTGCTGAAACCAGGAGTAACAAATACCTCTCCGAGTTGAAGTCGGAGATGTATGCGGAAATCAACCCGGTTACCGGCAACAACCTGGGGGTTCGCAACGGTGAGATGATCTGGATCGAATCACCGGAAGGCGGCAAGGTCAAAGTAAAGGCCTTTTTTACCGAACGGGTTGATGAAAAAACCATTTTCATGCCGTTCCATTTCGGCGGTGTACTCATGGGTGAATCGCTGGCCGGAAACTACCCGGCAGGCCATGAACCGTATGTCATTGGTGAACCGGCCAATGTCTGTACCAACTACGGGTATGATATCGTCACCCAGATTCAGGCAACAAAAGACGGCCTGTGCAATGTCAGCCGAGCATAGGAGGGACAATAAATGGGACGGATGAAATTTTTATGTGATATCGAACGCTGCATTGACTGCAGCGGCTGTGTGGTGGCCTGCAAAGAGGGAAACCAGGTGCCGGTGGGGGTAAATCGTCGCAGGGTCATTACCATTAACCAGGGCAAACCCGGTGAAAAATCCATCTCGGTGGCCTGTATGCACTGTGCGGATGCGCCCTGCATTGCCGTCTGCCCGGTGGATGCCATCTATCAGCGCGATGATGGGATTGTTCTGGTCAGCAAGGAAACCTGTATCGGCTGCGGCTACTGTTTCATGGCCTGCCCCTTCGGTGCGCCGCAGTTTCCAAGCGGTCAGGTCTTCGGGGCCAGGGGGGCCATGGACAAGTGTACCTTCTGTGCCGGCGGGCCGGTGAAAACTTTCAGCGAAGAAGAACGAAAGCTGTATGGGCAGAACCGGATCGCCGAGGGTAAGGTCCCGCTCTGTGCGGCCATGTGCGCAACCAAATCGCTGCTGGCTGGAGACGCGGACATTATTGCCGATGTCTACCGGGAACGGGTTTTCAAACGCGGTTCCGGAGCCAATGCCTGGGGCTGGGACAAGGCGTATAAAAAGTAACTACGGATCCAGGGTTTAAAATTTCAGGTCCCATTCTACAGACGTCCTGCATCCAGCGGGTCCCCGGTACCCTGAAACGAACTTCTCTCGTTCCCACGCTCTGCGTGGGAACGACCCTATATGAGGTTACCATGAAACGTATACTCATTCCCGCCTGTCTTGCAGCGACCGGAATGGTTGCGGCAATAGTGTATGCAGCAGCCGACCCTGTGATCGTTTCTCCAATCGGCGCAGGCACCGGCACTTCTTCGTTTATACAGATGAATGATGCCTTTACCGGAGAATGGCAGCAGTATGGCCAGACCTTTACCAACCTCCAGGCAGGGCTGTTCGACCAGCTGTTTCTCGTCATTCTTACTCTGATTCCCGCCGTTTTCCTGCTCCACTATATCCTGATCGGAGCAAAACACTTTGACCACAACGGGCCGGACATCCTCTTTTTTTCGTCCACGACCCGCCTCATACACTGGGTTGCAGCTGTTTCTTTCTCACTGCTGGTGGTGACCGGACTGATGATTATCTTCGGCAAACTGCTCGGAGGCGGAAGTCTGGTCATGGGCGGCAGAATCGTCCACATTGCCTCGGCCCTGGTCTTTGCCGTCGCCGCCGTTCTCATGTTCCTGATCTGGCTCAAAGACATGCTGCCCATGCCCTATGATTTAGCCTGGCTGTTTATCATGGGCGGCTACCTGAGCAAAAAGAAAAAGCCGATCCCGGCCGGTAAATTCAATGCGGGCCAGAAGATGTGGTTCTGGCTGGCCACAGTGGGTGGACTGGTTATGGCCTACACCGGCTGGTACCTGTACACTTTCCAGGTAACCACTGACCAGCTGCGGGTTATAGCGATGATTCACAACTTTCTCGGCGCTGCCCTGGTCGCGATGTTCCTGGTCCATCTCTATATGTCGATGTTTGCCGTCAAGGGCTCTATCCGGAGTATGATAACCGGATATAAACCAAGAGAAGAGGTTGAAATCCTTCACAGCCGATATAAAATCACCAAATAGGCCCGTCTGCTATCTCCGGGGAATCGTAGGTAGCAAGCTGTCCGGCATCACCCCGGCTGCCCGTGACCAGGCGGTTCATTTAGAACCCGCCGCTCTGATCATTGTACATCCGGAACCGGGGCAATGCTGGACAATGACCTCCCGAGGTTTGACTCCGGTAACTCCTCCATCCTGTTCCATATCGAGTTCGTCTGCCGTATAATATCAAAAAGGGGGTATCCACTTTACTCTCCTAAATGCAAAAGCCGTAACTGTTCAGGAGTACCCCACGGAGTCTGCGCTCGAAGTCTGCGCTTATCTACCTCTCTGCACGGTCAGGCCTGATTCACATAGGAATCACTATAGTTCACAGGCCTGACTGCACAGATATGGAGC
>DRKH01000060.1 GCA_011051825.1 Desulfobulbus sp. | reverse complement strand
TGCTGGTGGGCGGTGCCCACCCTGCACAAAACCGGTTTATCTTTTTGCCACCAATCGCCCGCAGGTAAGCGTAGACTCCGGGGGCGGGCTCCTACGGTATTCTTAGCCCCTGATATTATGGATAATTTGTGTTATCTTGACCGCTTCAGGCCGTGGCCTGCTGATGCATTTTCTTTGTTTTGCTTCCGATTCCTGGTTACCAGAGGAGTCCGGCACCGACGACGGGCTTTTTCAGGACGTTTGAAAAGTCGATGCTGCCAAGGGTATCGTCACGTTTTTTATCCCGGACAAGATCCTTGATCTTTGCTTTGTCCGTGGTGCCCCACCAGTTGTTTTGCAGGGCAATATCGGTGGATTGACCATCAAGCATGGAAACGTTGTAATCTTTGTTGTCGACGAGGTTGTTGTCTCTGAAAACGATATCTTTTACTTTGTAGAAGATTATGCCCTTGCCGTTATTTTTGATGTTGTTGTACCGAACATTGGCGACGCCGCCCTTTTTCGCATATATCCCGAAAAAGGTGTTGTTGTTGATTTCGTTGTGAGCAACCGTAGGGGTTGAGCCGCCGCCGAATAATACCCCGCCTCCGTTTTCAGTTATCCTGTTGTATAGAATGGGGACAACGCATTTGGTCGGCAAACCCTTGGCATTCTTCTGCCCGATTGCCACCCCGTTATAGTGAAAAGTGGAGTAGGAGATAACGACCTGTGCCGAGTGGCAGTGCACTGCCGTATGACCATAGGTAAAGACGCAGAACTCGATGATATTATCAACACTGTCCAGGAAGTTTACGGCACCCCAGTCCCCCGGTGAGGGCGATTTCTCGGCACTGGTGAAGATTATCTTGTTTTCCAGGGTGCCCTGGGCATAGAGCTTGCCCCTGATGATCAGTTCGGCTCGGGGAAAATGACTGAGCTTGTCCGTACTGAGTTTCTGTGGACCGAATTCCTCGATTTTTTCAAACTGGATGACGGTTCCAGGCATGATGATCAGAGTCGCCCCTTTGGCAACTTCCACATCACCTTTGATAAGGATATTGCCCTGCCATACGGTGTCCTTGTCAATGACCCCCTTGGTGATGACACGCTGTCCTGCAAGTGCAGGGGTAAGCGACAGGAGAACAAGCGTAATTCCTGCAATAAGCGCAACGGCTGCCCGATTGAACATTTTCTGTGTTACTGTTTGTCTCATTCTCTGGGCCTCTCTGCTAGAATTTTCTGTATGGAGCCATATTACAACGTTTCAACCGTTCCCTTATCGGGTCATATTCGCTGTCAACGGCAGGTGCAAAGCCATCCAGCAGCATGCGGTCGAGCACCTTGAGCACTTCGCCGTTCACCAGTACGGTTTCATCTTTTGTCAGGTTCAGGGCCAGCTGTTTGATCTGTTCTTTCAGCGCCGGGTCCGCATCAGGTTGGGCACCGATGGTGCAGTAAGGCATGGCCTCACTCTCAGCAATAACGGTAAAATCATTCTTGGTGAATATTCCGGCATCAATCATCCGGTCGAGGTCGATTCTCGGTGCGGCACCGAGGTCATATTTGCCGAAGTACACACCGTAAAGGACCTTGTCATGCTTGGCTGCTCCGGGAGGAATGACATAGTTGGACAGGTCCGTTTCCGGGTCTATACCGTTTTGAAGCATGAGGTCATACTGTGCCATGTAACCGAAAGGCGCCAGGGCCGGGCCGAAAATCATGCTCTTGCCGCGCATATCCGCAAAGGTCTTGATACCGCTGTCCTTTCGGGCAATGATGGTTCCGCTTGCCTTGTATCCGTTGCGGCCACGGATATCAACGGCAAGAAAGTCGGCATTGAATTTTTTCTTCAGCAGGATAGCGACAAGAGAGTTGACATGAAAAAAATCAACTTTTTTCTCTTTAAAAAGCTTCTCAAATTCAAAGGTGTTGGCCAGGATCATTTCAAACTTTCGGCCGGTCTTCTCGCTCAGATAGGCAACAAACGGGGCAAAACGTTCTGCGGACTCTTTGCGGCTGTCACAGATCATAAATCCCATTTTGACCGGCTTTTCGTTGCTCACCGCCGGGCTGGTTCCCTGGTCCTTGCAGCCGGCCAGTGAAAGAAGTACGGCGCAGAGGGCAAAAAAAGTTAATTTTTTCATTCCGTTTCTCGCGTTCCTTAAGAGTTGGTTATCAGTTTAATCTCTTTGTCGATCCTGGCCGGGTCTTCAGGCCTGGACGACAGGGCCCTGGCTTTATCCATCTCACTTGCGGCCTTGTCGTTCTGCTTGAGCTGTTTATAGGCTACGGAACGGTGTACATGCAGCAGCATGTCTTTGCTGTTCACCTTCAGGGCTCTGTCCAGGTACTGTAATGCCTCGGTCGCATTCCCTTCTTTAATCAGAACAATGCCCATCCCGTCAAGGGCATTAAAATTATTTGCATCTTTTTTCAGAACAGAGCTGAGTTCTTTTTTTGCTTCCTTCAGCTGGTTGGTCCGGAAATAGGCCATGGCCAGATTATTCTTGGTGTCGGCATCGTCTGCATTCATGTACAATTTCATCTTGTATTGCAGAATCTGCACACTATCGGGAAGTTTAGAGATGTTCCCGTGGGCAGCAGCGGAACCGGTCATCAGGATGACAATAGTCAGGGCTAAAAACAGTTTTTGCATATTCTCCTCTCTTTTTTCGATCAATCACGACGCCGTACAATTATGCGCCGTCAGCTCTATGATTGGAATGGGAACCAGTGAGACCGGCAGGTACAGGTGAATACAAAACACAGTCCTGTTCCGGTTTGTATCACCTGTTTCCGGCTACTGTTTAAATCAGGTTCTGGGCCTTCAGGAAACCTTTAACGGCAACCTTGACACCTTCGGTTTGAGCCTTCTGTATTAACTGTTGAATGGTTCTGTCGTCGATTCTTCCGCTTAACTTGTTGATAACCCGGTCTAAAACAGGAAATCGGTCCAGTACGTCTTTGGTTGTCACCGGGACGGCAAGCGACAGGCCGGTTGTGCCTTTTCCTGCAGATTCCTGCAATGGACCTTTGTAGCCCAGCGGTTTCAACCAGACCATGTTGTCTTTTTCGAGATAATACTGTTTGACAAGGGAATAGGATTCCTGCGTGTCTGCAGTCGTGTCCGCATCTCCCATTCCGGCCATGCCGACTTTAATGTAATTCAAAAAGATGTCTGCCTTGCATTGTGCAATCAGATCTTCACTGGCCTTTACATCCAGGACGGTGGTCAGGTTGACTGTTGTCCCGGTTCGCTCAGTTATATAGGTGGCCAGCAGCTGACCAATAAGTTTCTGCTCAACGGTATTATCTATAGACAGGGTGAGGATACGCCCTACACAGCTTTGGGCGGGAAGGGCAAAGGCCAGCAGAAGGAGAATACATCCGGCGGACAGGAACGCAATTTTTTGTTTCATTATGATAACCTTTCTTGTTTAAAATTTATAATTAATATATAAATCCGAGTTCAGACGAAGTCAACAGTTTCGAGGTTTCTTTCAACCGCTCCTTTTTCGACAGAAGAACGGCTGAATCTCTGGTGCGACAATCAGCCGCATTTCCTTTTTGTAGATTTCCTGTTAATCAAAAAATGATTAATCGTACTGTTGCTGTAATCTACCATTTCCGCTCTTGGTTTAGCCGCTATCAACAGACTCGTAAATGGAGTGCCGTTTATAGTCGGCGAAGTGTCGTCTTGCGGGGTCGGATCCGTCCCCTGCATACACCTCCATTCCTGCCAATGAATTCTGCCGCAATACTTTTACACGTACCATGTTTCTTCTTACCTCAAAAGGAAAATATTGAAAGGCCATTGATAGTGCATATGATTTCTGCCGGTATTTTCACTGAATCCAGCTCTGCGGACAGCCGTTCTTCAAACCCTCCGAAGCGGTTTTTGGGCGGCCAACATCGACCACTCGTCTTTCTTACATGTATGCAATATTTGTTCCCGGGCAGGTAGAAATGAAATGGTATTGTTTAATTAATGAAAAAAACAGCATAAAGTTGTCTGTTATGATCCGGCTGGCCAATGAACAGCGAGAGGAGGAGGCTGGAGAGACGGGATGAATGAGGAATATTCTTTAGTGTACTGGAGAATATTCTCCAATTTTGAATCTCGGACAGCTGCAATGTACATGCCTGCGGTGTCTGTCGGATGGATCGATATTGCGGCTATCCTGTAATAGTTTGTTTTTGTGCTTGCTCTCTTACCTCTGAACGCTTGTGATTTTTCAAGACGCCCTGAACCCGATATCCCGGCCCGGGAGTTCGTTGTCACCGGTGAATATAAATATTGAAATTAAATATCGAAATCTGATTACCAGTGAAATTCGGTTGTGCTGACACCTGAGCGCCAGGCTGGAAGGGATTTCAGGTGTGCCGTAATCAAGACCTCTAACGTCGACGGTTTCATCGGTCTGTGGACCGTTACCGCGGTGTTCCATCGTGTTCCGTGTTGAATCCAGGTGATAACCTATAACCAGCCCAGCAGTTTCCACCAGAAATAATTGATCGGCAGTAAAAAAAGAGCGGTTATCGCCGCCAGGATTGCGCAGAGTTTTGCCGCGCTGGAGAATTTCTCCCCGGATAGCTGCATTCCGATGACAATAGGTGGCGCCTGATAGGGAAAAATGGTGGTTGAAAAGCCGATGACCTGCATCATGAGCACTGTTTTGATCGGTAGTCCGGTCGTTTTTGCAAGTGTTTCCGAGAGCGGGGTAAAGACGGCGGGTACGCCGGGCAGGGTAGTCGCGATTCCGGTCAGGGCAGAGGCGAAGCTGATGGAAACGAAGTTGATAAAATCCCGGCCCTCGCCAATGGGGAGCAGGGCAATGATTTTGGCAGCAAGTGTCTGGCCGAGCCCGGAAGAATTGATCATCCCGCCGAGTCCGAGGATCCCGGCAATGAAAAAAATCGACGCCCAGTTGATCTTCTGATTGAATTGTTTTTTCTCAACAATATTGATACCCGGAAAAAGCAGGAAGACTGCGCCGCCCAGCGCAATCCAGGCCGGGGAGATATGATGGAGGAAGTCAAGCATCCACAGCAGGAGCATAACCACCAGCGCTATTGCGAGAATGGTCTCGTTTCGGGTCATGGGCGCGTGGCGGCCAATGTCCTGTTTGTTTCTCTCGACCGGTTTATCCGGATAAAGCCACAGGATAAGGCCGACAATGAGAACCGCCTTGACAAAGCTCAGCACCGGGAAGTGCAGAAACAGGTAGGGCCCGTAAAGAAGGGTGACATGATATTGGGTTTCCGCCATCCCTATCAGGATCATATTGGGTACATTTGCCGGTAATATGCCGAATGCGGGAATGAATGTGCCGAGAATAATGGCCAGCAGGACCCCGGTCCTTCCCTTGGTCCCCTCTTTAAAGCCGAAATGATCGGCTATGGCAATGGCTATGGGGGTCAGGAGGACAACCCGTCCCATGGCCGAGGGCATGAGAAAACTGAAGAGAACGCCGGTTATCACCAGACCGCTGATAATGCGCAGATAACTTCCGTGAAGACGGATCGCGATCCAGTCGGCAATCCTCCTGCCCAGCCCGGTCGACATGATTGCAACCCCGATGACCAGTCCGCCGAAAACCAGCCAGACCGCAGCTGAAGAAAAACCCGAAAAGATGACCTCCGGTGATGCGATGGAAAACAGCATTGCCAGGAGAAAAAATAAAAGCGAGGTGATGTGTTCGGGGATGATACCCGTTGCCCAGAAGCCGATAGTCACCAGGGCAAGGGCAGCTGTTTTTATTTGTATGGGTGTGAGGATGGCGGGAGAGGAGAGCAGCAGGGCGGCTGCACCGACAATGGAAAGCAGGGCAAAGATTGTTCTTATATGCGTTTTTAAATAATGAAGCATATGCCGGTTGTTGTTTGCGGTATTAGGAACAGAGGTTAAATAACCTGAACAGCTCGCATCTCATCTTCAGGCCATCTTTGACCGCTCTTCAATCACGAAATCCTCATCGTAGCCCTGCTACGTCTGCGGTTTCGGAGTCTGCGCTTACCTGTTCAATCAGATCGATCAAACCCGACCTAAAGCGGAGCACGATATTGTCCACGGTATTTAATTTCTGTTCCTTAGTGGTTTTTAGCCGAAGCTGTTAAAACTACTCTTTGAGGTCATGAACGTCAAGAAATTTGCAGGCTGACCACAAATGGACTGGTTCTTAGCGGCAGGGGCATGTGGCTCTCAGGGACCGGCACGAAATAGTAGTTGTGAACCTGAAGAAGACTTGGTAAGTAAACCTTCTTTGACGGGATAATATAAAGATGCCTTGAAAAATGTTTTTTTCTCAGTAATAATGCCATAATCTCGAGAGTATTTCGAGGTGCTTTGACCTTTTTAATTT
>DRKH01000059.1 GCA_011051825.1 Desulfobulbus sp. | reverse complement strand
CGTCGGGGATTTTTTCATCCTGATCTCTGGACATTCGGCCAGCCTGTGCACGCCAGTCAGCTGACAGGCCGTGCCCTGTCCGTCACCGGCGTGGAACGGGTGCTGCTGGTCAGTATGCGGCGATGGTATTCGGGCAGCGGTGCCGGTGCTGCGGTTGTCATCATCAATCCGGAAGATATGGTGCAGGAGAAGACCAGGCTTCTGCAGGTGGAGCCTTTTGAAATCATCCAGGTGGCAAACGATCCAGACCATCTTGAAAAAGGCAGAATCCAGTTTGATATTGCAGGAGGAAGGCAATAATGAGTTGCCGACATGATTGCGACAAACCGAAGTCCTTTCCTAAGGATCTTGAGAACAGACCGGGCCTGAGCAGTATTGATTATCGTATCGGCACCTATTCGCGAATGCGGGCCCATATGCTTGAGCTGTTGAATGCGTCAACGGTTCTCTCGGCCTGGACACACCGGGGGGCGGATGACCCGGGTATTGCACTCCTTGAGAGTGCGGCAATAGTCGGCGATATTCTGACCTACTACCAGAACCTTTATGCCGACGAAGCCTTTCTTCGTACCGCCCGCTGGCGGGAAAGCGTGTCCGAGCTGGTCCGGATTTCAGGTTACCGGCTGGCTCCCGGTGTGGGCGGTGATGCTGTTTTTGCAGTGAAAGTCAAGGGGAAGAGTGCGGTTACCGTACCCAGGGGATTCGGCTTCAAGGCCCAGCTTGCCGGCCAGGATGAAACTGCAGAGTTTGAAAGCCTCAGGGAGATTACAGCCTGTCCGCATTTAAGTACGTTTCATCTTTACCGGCCCCCGGATGGAGCTGCAACGATCAAGGCCGGCAGTCATACATTGGAACTGCTGGCAGTGGACGATGCTGTTGAACTCAACACCCGGACATCGCTTAAAATCAGCAAGGGCGATCGGATACTGCTGGTTCCGGAATCCGATATGTTTGAGGTGCAGCATACGCCCTATTCCCCCCAGACCAAGGCCGAAGTTATGATTGTCTCGAAGGTGGAAACACTCCTTGACCGGGTGATTATCACCTTTGAAGGGGCGCTGACGGTTAATCGCTCAACTGCAGTTGAGGCGTATGTTATCGGCAGGACATTCAATCATTTCGGGCATAATGCTCAGGCTAAGCTTAACATGTATGACGGGGTCTCGGTCGACCGGGATAATACAAATTTTGACCGAATCATTTCCAGCAGACACTCCGGATCCGCCTACTATTCTTCTCTGTCTGAATTTGAAATGCCCCTGGATCAGGAGGTCGATGATCTTGCCCTTGGCAACAATCTGATCTGCCAGGGGGTTGCGGATTTCAAAACAGCTTCAGGAGCCCAGGTCAAAACCAGGGTTCCCTTTACCGTGGTGAAAAAAATCCTGCAGACGCATGTTGACTCGCTCCAGTGGGCAAATGTTGAGGGCTCGACAACAGTTGTCACGTTGGATAAAAAATTGATGTTCAATGATGACATCTGGTTTGAAGAGATGGATATCCGTCGGGCGCAGTTCCATGAAGCCATCAGTCCCAAACTTACCCTTGGCGCGGGATCGGATTGGTCGGACGGCAAGTTCAGCAACGGTGCTTTGCAGTTTTTCGGCACCTACCGGGAGGCAAAAGCATTATCGGGCCGGGATCTCTTGCTGGCAGATCCGGAAAATAAACTTGTTCAGGCGGTAAAAGTCACTGATACCGTAGCGGATTTTAGTGCTGCCCTGAAGGCAAATGGCCGGGACAGGATCAATAAGTGGATGTGGGACATCACTATTGATCAGGTGCCGGATTTCGACCGCCGGGATTTTGACCGGCTTGAACCGGTGATCACCGTCTATGGAAATATCGTTGCCGCCGACCAGGGAAAAACTCAGTCCGAAGTGGTGTTGGGAACCGGTGACAATCGTCAGACTTTTCAGACCTTTGCCATTCCCAAGGCTCCCTTGACGTATCTCCTTGATGAAACCAGGACCCCGGCCCAGGTGCCGGAGCTTACAATCTATGTCGGATCGGTTGTATGGCAGCAGGTGGAATCGTTTTTTGGTTGTACGCCGGACGATTGTGTGTATGTGGTGCGGGAAGACGATGACGGGAAGAGCTGGGTCCAGTTTGGTGATGGTAAAACAGGTGCCCGGCTGCCGTCCGGTACAAAGAATGTAACCGCAATCTTTCGAATCGGTACCGGTGCGGCCGGATCCCTTGAAACCAAGAGCAAACCGTCGGCAGTGGGTAAGCTGAAAGAACTCGAAGAGGTCTTTATGCCGGGCCCGGTCGTGGGTGGTGATGAGCCTGAGAGTGAAGAAAACGCCCGGCAGGCCGCTCCCGGAAAACTGCAAAGTCTTGGCCGCATGGTCGGGGTTGCTGATTTTGAGGCCGAGGCCATGGCCATTCCCGGGGTACTCAAGGTGCGGGCCGACTGGGCGGCGCCAAACGGGAGTCCTCTTTTACGCATAACGGTGCTCACCAGGACCGGCACCTCCGCCGCTCTGAATAAGGTGCGCGATACCATGAAGACCTACAACCGGTGCCGTGGACCGGCCCGATTTCCCCTCTTGATTGAACAGGGGATACGCCAATTTATCTATGTTAACCTCAGGGTGGGTTATGTGGCAGGCCGCAGGAAGGCGGACATGGAAACGGCGGTAAAAAAAGCGCTGGCAGTGACCGGCGAGGAAGGAAACGGTATTGCATCCGATCATGGCCTGTTCAGTCTGAACACCCTGAACTTTGGGCGGAGTGTGCATATCTCCCGGATTATCGGAGCCGTACAGCAGGTCGACGGGGTAAGCTGGGTTGAAGTAGATGCTGCCCAGTCGCTGGAGCTGGGCGATCCTGTTGAAACCGAGCCCGGCCGGATCGCCAGGCCCGTGGTGGCCGTCACCGATACGGAGATAGCCTGCAGGCCGACCGGAATTCTCACACTGTACACCGGTCATTTTGATTTGGGCCTGACCATGGATGATACAAAAAAGGAGTGTGAGCAATGATGGATGCACAGTGTGTAGTTCCAGTAAGGGAGGTGACCCGACAATGACCACTCCACGCCGGTCCTTATATAATAGGCTGCCGGAGATCTACCATATCCGTGACCTGGAGCAGGAACCGCCCGGTCAGTTGCAGGCCTATCTTGATGTGCTGGATTCGGTACCGGCTGAAATCCGTGATAATATCGAGGCGTTATATCACGATTTTTTTATTGAAACCTGTGATGACTGGGTCATTCCCTATCTGGCGGACCTGCTGGGCACAACCCATCTTGCCGGTGATCCATGGACCTTGCGGGCCGATGTGGCGCGGACAGTGCATCATCGCCGCCGCAAGGGGACACTTGGTGCCATTGAATCATTGACCTACGCTTTAAGCGGCTGGGCCGTGCACACGGTTGAGCTTCGGGAACGGGTGGGCTGGAATCAGCATCTGAACCATCAACGACCCGATAGCGGTGGACTGCCGCCCCTGCCGCTTGGCCTGGCAACCAATAAAAATATCAGCGGTGCGGTACGCGGCGGCACTGTAACCCTGCGGGACCCTGCCTTGCTTGGTTTTATAAACAGTCCCTTTGACCCGTTTGCCCATGTGGTGGATCTGAAACCGCCGCAGGCATGTGCCGTCGGCTGCAATATCCCCAACCTGGCAATCTATCTCTGGCGATTAAAAGAGTATACCGTGCCGGTGACCCGTCCGTTTGCAGCCGATGATATTCAGGACCTGTCGGCCGGTTCCGGCCCGGGTGAAGCCGCCTATGCACTGCGCTATGAAGTGCATCCTCTGGGGGAACCCATGGTGCTGTTTAACCGCCATCGCTTTCATGCCGATGATGAACCGCCTGATCTGACCAGACCGGATGCAGTCCCGGGCCCCATGCCCATGGCCCGGTTATGCAGCGGGGCGCCGACCGGCAACCCGCATGAGTATGTGGATATTGATTTTTATACGACCCCGTGGCCGCAGGCGCCTGGAAATGAGCGGCCCGGTTTGACCCTGCACATGCCGGAGATTCCTTTTGGCGGCTTTGACTGGAAATATCGCGGCGCAAATCTCTGTGCCTGGGAAGATGGGCTTTTTCCGCCTCTTGGTGAACATGAAATAGTCATTGATCCGGGCCATGGCCGGCTGTTGATCGGAGCAGGGGGGGGCGACCGGAGTGCTGAAGCCGAGCCGCTGGCCGCCGGCCTGTATGTATCGGCCACCCATGGTTTTTCAGGTTCCACCCTTGGCACCACCGGTGCCCAGCCGATACCCCGGGCTGATGCACCGCCTGGTACTCTGGAAGTAAACTTTCACATAGACCAAAACGGCCTCCGGAACCAGCTGAACAATCTGCCCGGCAATGGAGGTGATCCGGTTGTAATCGAGATTGGGGACAGCCTGATCCATGAACTTGATATTGCTCCTCTGGCACTGCACCGATCCCTGTGGATCAGGGCCGCTTCCGGCCGGCGGCCGATAATCAAGCTCAAACAACCGTTGGGGTTCTATCCTGCTGATGTGACCGGGCCAGATGCCGAGGCCCTGATGAACAGCCTCAATGTCAGGCTGGAGGGACTCTATATCACCTGGGACAAGGATTCCCCTTACTTCGCTGCAGATGAAACGCCCCTGATTGCCCGGGCCGCACTCAATGAGCTGATCATTGACAACTGTACGCTTGATCCTGGAAGCCATGAAGCCCTTGACGGCAGCAGGCTACCGGCCCGCCGCGCCGTCCAGCTTGACAATACCTATGGTTTTACGCCGGATTCAACGGAAGAGGAGGCCTTTAACCAGATACCGCGAATCACCGTCAGACGGTCTATCTGCGGCCCTCTGGCCATTGATGACGGTTATACCCTTCAGTTGATCGATTCCATCGTGGATGCGGCAAGCGGCCCTGGTGATACGGCACCGGAACTTGCGGTGCGTGCTGTTGATGATCCTGAAAACAGGTGGGGGCCGTCCCTGAGTGTAAGCGGTATGAGCTGTTTCGGCAGGATGCGGGTGGAAAGCGCCACCGGCCAGGGCGGTATCTGGCTCCATCGTCTTGAAGTGCACGATAACCAGCAGGGCTGCATTTCGTTCAGCTATTTTTCAGGCATTGGCGACCGTCTGCCCCGGCATCATGCCTGTGTACTCGGCACCGATGTCCACATAAGCATGGCAAGTGATATCTTCGGCCAGGCAGGCTACGGTCGGCTGCGGCTGCGCAGTCATCGCAAAATTCTGGAGCAGGGACCGGGCAATGATGCCATGGGTGCCTTTGGTTATCTGCTCAATACGCATAAATGGAAAAATATAAATATCCGATATCGGGAATTTATGCCGGTGGGGATACAACCGATTCTGATACCCGTTACTTAACAAAAGGAATGCATCATGAAAGGTGATTTTTCAAAGCTTGATTTTCATCCGTCGGCCAACTTCACAGGCGTATTGCATCAACAGGGGCGGGCCTTGCTGGATCAGGATTGGAATGCATCATCAACGATCAACCGCTTTCGGCGTCAACTCCAGGGTCGTGATGCAATCGGCGCGCATGTGGCTGCGGTTCCGGCGGAGTTGCGCGATAGCTTCAGGGTGACCCAGGCCGCTGTTAACGGCTCTGAAGTTGATATTACCCTGGAACCCGGCCGGGTGTGGGTGGACGGTATGGCACTATTGGTGCCGGGTGAATCTTCTTCTACCCGACCGGCCGCCTATTTCACACCACCGGTCCAGACCACGCCGCCGGCCCCGGCCACCGGCAAGGATGCGGTTATTCTTGAGATCCGCCAGGAGGCCTTGAACGGCTTTCAGGATCCGCAGAGTTTGATTGAACCGGCCCTGGGCGGTGTGGATACAACGGAACGGATCCGGCTTTGCCATTCGCTGCGCCTGCTCCGGCTTACAGAGGGCGACGAATGCTCCAATCTGGTCGACAAGCTGGCGGATGATTTTAACGCCAAGGGGAAGTTGACCGTGACTCCGGCCGATACCCTGGCAATAAGCGGCGACTGTCCGGTGGCTCTTGGAGGAGGATATACCGGCTTTGAGCATTACCTGTACCGGATTGAAAATGCACCAGCTGATACGGCCGGCAATGCCCGTTTTAAATGGTCACGGTTTAACGGCGGACTGGTTGGGCGGGGAACTTTTGATTCGCTGGCCTCCGAGATCGATATAACGGCCAATGACCAGATGATCAACCACTGCGGGTTGTCGGGTTTTTATCTCGAAGCCCTGCAGCCGGATGCCGATGGCGGGCCCTGGGAGATTGTCTTTACCGCCGATGCCACTCTGTCGGCCGACGGTCAACTCTCACTTGTCAATATCGACGGAACCTGGCCCGGGAGCGGTGGCGGCGAGGCCTTTTTCAGGTTGTGGGATGGTCTCGGCCTGATTGCCGATTACCTTTTGGCAACCGAGCTGGAAAATGGACTGCAGCTGAAATTTGACCCTCCGGCTGCTGATAACGGCAACTACACTCCGGGTGACTACTGGACCTTTCCGGTCCGAACAGCCGGCTATGAGTTCGATCCGGCCCTGTGGCCGAACAATGCGCCGCCTGATGGTGTGCACTGCCACCGGGTGCCCCTGGCCATTTT
>DRKH01000058.1 GCA_011051825.1 Desulfobulbus sp. | reverse complement strand
TGACTCTGCCTGATCAGGCAGCCTTGTCGTAAAAAAGCTCTTTTCTATTATATCACCGGGCTTGTCCAACAAACGGTTCAGATTGTGGTTCGCTGCGCTCACACAATCTAACCTTATTCGTTAGGCATCTTGCTTGTTTCCTTCAGCGGGATTAGATGGTAATGGAATTCCAAACGGTCCAGAGAAATGTTCTCCTACCTGCTTTATACTTGGCTGTTGAACCAATACCTGCTGAGCTTGTTGTATAAAAGCTTGACCATTCTGATTTTCTATTATCTTAAACGCCGGAGTGCTACTTAATGTATGGAAATATATATGATGAACAGACAAAACCTTGTCTTGCAACTCTTGATCATCTTCCAGATCAAAAACCACAAGTCCTATTTCCTTACACTTCTCAGACGGCAAATGCCTATTATGCGCGTAGCTTACGGAATGATCACCAAGTTCTTTCAGAATAGTTTTTATCTTTTCATCTTTATCATCATCTTCTTTTAGCATGTTCCGTTCTAGCCATTCTGAGACCAACTCATTTGACCACTTAATTGCCTTTTCACATTCACCCAAGAATGCTGGTGGATATTTCGCAATAATTGGTTGCCATACCGGTACTGTTTCAGGCTTTTCTGTAATTTCTTTGTATGCCTTTTCGAATTCCTCTATAACCCCGTGAGCAGGAATACCGTTAAACTGAGGATCTACCGGACCCAACGATGATTGTTTTCCCATCCATATTTCTTTTGCCGAACAAGCGATCATTGTTCCGGCAGACATTGCCATTTGCGGAACAAAGCAACGAATATTTCCCTGAAATTTACTCCATAAATAGTCAACAATTGATTCTGTCGCTGCCGTATCACCACCTGGTGTATGAATTATCAAATCAAGGCCTTTATTTGCATCCAATCCATTGATTGCCGTCATCAATCCATTTTTGTCGTTATCATTTACGGCTACACTTGCGCCTAATTCAGGCTTCTGCAGAAAACCGCTGTAATAGCAAATTACGTTGCGATTAGTGTATTCATGTAACTCGGAAATATATTTTCGCCTCAGAATATCAAAAGGGCTTCCCAACTGATTTAATTCTTTTACAAGTTCAGACCAATTTGGCATGAGCTACTCCTTTCTCTATTTTCTCAAGTTGTCCATTCTTACACCAAATAGTTTCTACCTCGACTTCAATGCCATTTTCGTCAAAAGGGAAGCGTTTACTTGATAGGTTTATCAAATGTTCTCTTGTCTCGTTATTGATTTTGAACTTCTTATATTTTTCTTCGTAATTACTCATCAATACCTCCTATTACAATGCCTAACAATAAAATATACAGATCCGTTTACCACTCACCCTGTGAACAAGCGGCGTTGGACAAAGCCTTATTTTTATCTGGATATCATGATTTTTCTAAGGATATCCGGTTTCAGAATACATTCACCGCTAATTTTGACTACGCAATTTAAAGTCACATTGACAAGATACAAGTTATCTGTCAAGACGTAACTTCTCTGAAATGATGGGATATTTGAAATGTCCTCTGGCGCAATACTTTTTCAGGAGCAAGAAAAATCTCTTTTTTTCAATTGAAGATAACACAGGGAGAAAGCGGCGAAAAATGGCGTGGCAGCCAGGGAGCCGGTGAGGACGAGCAGGTTGTCCAAGGAGGATGTGTGTGGGATCAGCCGGGATGTCACAGCTAGAGACGGAACAGGGCCAGGATGGCATTCATTTCCAGGCTGCGGCGCAGCACGTTGGCCAGCCGGTCCAGTGTACGGGGGGTCAGGGCGACTCCACGGAAGGCAGAGCGGCCCCGCTTCAGGGCAGCTCCCTGGCACCCAGGTCATCCTGGGTGGGTCGGGCCTCGCTGTGCAGGTGGCGCAGGTACTGGCGCACCACCCTGTAACTGGAGCCCACGGCCGCGGGCAGGGGCTGGGCCCGGTCGCGGATGGTGGCAAGGTCATAGGGCTCCAGGGTACGGGTGTCGATGGGCTGCCGGTCATGGTCCGTGTCGACCAGGTTGTCGGCGCCGTTGATCACCGGCCGCTCTGGGTAGGGGTAGCACTCGGCCTCTGCCCCGGGCGCGCGCCAGGCCGAGCTGATCCAGTTGACGCCCAGGTTGATGGTACCGGAGTCGCGTCCCAGGCACAGGTACGAGGGGACAGCGCCATCGGTTTCAGCGGCAAAATAGATGATGTTGTTGAAGGCCTCCACCTTCTCCAGGGCCGGGGAATCAGTGTACGGATACATGTCGAAGAGCCTGATCCGCCAGGAGTCGTCCCGGTCGTTCAGAAGCGACATGGTGTTGTTGTAGAAAAAGAGCGTGCCCTGGCGGGCAAGCGCTGGATCGTTGTCCCAGCCGTAATGGATCAGGTTGCTGGCCGGCGTGGTGCTGCCCCTGTGGCGGATGAAATTGCCGTAGACACGGGTGACACGGTAGGCGGCCTCGGCGGCCCGCACCTTGGCCAGCCGGTCGGGATCAATGGGCTCGTTGTTGGCCGCGGCCCAGTCGCGGTATGCCTGCTCGATGTACCAGGGCGCCGCGTCCTCCACCTCCACCAGGTCCAGGACCCGGGTGGAGCCGGAGTCGAACCAGTTGTAGCGGATCACCGACCCGGCCACCCGCTCCTTGAGGGTCGCGCCCTCGGCGCCGGGCGCGTTGGGGCCGAAACGGTTGTACTGGTAGGTGGCGCCGATGGCCTGAATATAGGCAGAGTGCTCGAGATAGCTCCCGGGCTGGCCGTGGCCGTGCAGGTAATTGCCCTCGATGAGGATGTTGCGGGTCAGGTGGGCCTCGTTGTATTCCTGCGACATGGTAAAGATGCCATTGCCGCAGTTTTCCAGCTCATTGTTCCGAATCACGATATTGTCGCCCGCCTGCAC
>DRKH01000057.1 GCA_011051825.1 Desulfobulbus sp. | reverse complement strand
TCCTATTTACCTAATGGAAATAGACAGCAAGACACTCATTCACAGGTCCCGCCGTGGAGACAGGTTAGTGGAGATATTCGATCGGGAAAATTTCCGCTATCTTTACTTCAACACCAAGTTCCTCCAGTCGAAAATGGCACTTGATGCGCCCCATCTTCTGGTGCTGCCCTATACACGATACATGATGCTCTCCCTCATGTTCCTCCCCGACCCGAAACGGATCCTGCTCATCGGGCTCGGTGCCGGTTCATTGGTGCGATATCTCAGTACGATGCTTCCAGAGTGCCGAATAGACGCTGTGGATCATTCCCAGGAGATAATAGACCTGGCTCGTGGCTATTTCAAACTACCGGAGACGGACAATGTCACCGTACACTGTCGGGACGGTGTTACGTTCCTGGAGAACCGAGACGACGGGGAGCCCTATGATATAATTCTGCTCGACGCCTTTGACGAACTGGGGATCGCCGACGTTATCTACAACCTGGACTTTTTTACGACGTGCCGAAACAACCTCACTAAAGGCGGCACCCTCTGCTCCAACCTCTGGAGCGGCTCCGCCTCGGAGCTGACCCGCGTGACACGTGAACTGGCCGAATGCTTCGCCGGCAACCTCACCTGCCCTGTACCGAATCGCGGCAACGTGATCGGTTTTTCGTTCAAACATGAGACAGGTCTGGATGCCTTTGCTGGTGACTACAACAAACCGGAAAGACTCCAGGCCCGTTTTGGACTGGATTTCGGGGAGATGAAGCAACGCCTCATCCGTCACAACCTTTGATTTGAAAAAGAGGTTGCCATTGGTATTGTTGTTCGTAGCCACTCCAAACCATCTCAATTGTAACAACTGTCCTCTTCTTTCTTTTATATAGCTCAGCACCATGTATTGACAAAAGACATACGGCAATGTATAGTTGTTGTGTGTACAATATTATATTGAAAAGGAGAAATCGTTATGACACTAAGTGATACACCAGCACGCCGCACATCTGTGATTAGTCTACGTGCATTTCCGGCACAGAGGGAACTGATTGGTCGTGCGTGTGCTGCAAGCCACAAAAAAATGACCGATTTCATCCTTGAAGCTTCGTGTCGTGAGGCTGAGCAAGTTTTGTGTGATCGGCGTCATTTTATTTTGGATGAAAAAACATTTTCTGATTTTGAGAAAGCTTTAGAAACACCACTTAACGAAAACAAAGCTATCCGTAACCTCTTGTTATCCAAGGCACCGTGGGAAAAATAAGCATTCCTGAACGATTGACGGAGAATCATCAAATAAGTGATTTCGATTGTGGCACAGTTTCACTCAATGAATGGCTCCGTCACCGGGCGTTGAGAAATGAACAGAGTGGCGGATCACGCACCTATGTGGTTTGTTGTAAAAATAAGGTTATAGGCTACTACGCTCTGGCTGCTGGAAGCATTGCTCGTGGAGAAACAACAAGCCGCATAAAAAAGAACATGCCTGATCCAATCCCTGCTCTAGTACTTGGGCGCTTGGCGGTTGATTATAACTGGCAGGGGCAGAATATTGGTCGAGGTTTATTAAAAGATGCTCTTGCCCGATCAATGAATGTTTCCGAGCAGGTCGGTGTTCGGGTTCTTATCGTCCATGTCCTTAACGATAAGGCAGAAGCCTTCTATCGTAAATACGGTTTTACGAACAAAAGTTTTGCTTCCAGCACGTTAATGCTTCCGTTGCTGTAAGGTTAGGCAGTCAACATATCGCCTGATATTCATGACCGAAACCGGAGGTTATCAGACAATAGGTTAATTAAATCTCTGTTTGACCGGTAGCATTTGATCTTGCCGTTGGCAGTTAAAGAATATTCAGGATACTATTTGACCGGAAAATTCGTTGTAATACCAGACAGAAACCAACATCTCCTTGACTTTATTATACTATTTCTGTATAGTATTAAATCCTCTACGTCAGTCCTTTTTTCTCGTCGAGATTTCCCCATTTACTGTTTATTCCCCCCTCAGCTTGTTTATTTAAGACAGCTGGCAGGAAAATAACTACATCCCGTTCATCTGCACCCTGTGGTTTTAACAGGTGTAGTCTTTCTGCCATTGTTTAATAAACACAAAGGAAGTGGAATATGAAAAATCACCCTGCCCTTCCAGGGGTTGAGGAAAAACCAGTGCGAACGGCCCTGTTGCTGGCTGCAGGCACAGGTAGCCGTTTAGCTCCGCTAACCGATAAAACGGCCAAATGTCGTGTTCTCGTCAATAAAATATCTATTCTTGAGAGATTGGTTGATACCCTGCGGTTACACAACTTCAAGCGACTGGTTATAGTTGTCGGCCACCAGGCAAACTCGATCCGTGATTTTCTTGGATCTCAGTTTGGAGGCATGAAAATCACCTATATTACCAGCCCGGTATACAAAACAACCAACAATATTTATTCGCTATGGCTGGCCAGAAAAGAAATAAATGAGCCCTTTCTGCTGATTGAAAGTGATCTGGTTTTCAACCCGGAAATGCTCAAAGACATGCTCCAGCCTGATCGAATCGCAGTCTCCAAATTGCAGCCCTGGATGAACGGCACCACAGTCACCATCAACAGGCACCAGAGGATCAAGGCATTTCATAAGGACATCCGAAAAACTGAGGACAGACAGTACAAGACCGTCAACATTTACAGCCTTTCCATGCAGACCTGGGGAGCAGTTCGTAAAAGATTAGACCAGCGAATTTCAAAGAACAGGGTGAACGGTTATTATGAGACAGTTTTTTCAGATATGGTCACCGAGGGTTGTCTCTCTTTTACGCCGGTTCTCTTTGATGCCAACCGTTGGTATGAAATAGACACTATTGCCGATCTGCGCGCAGCTGCCTATATGTGCAGCCATCATCACCTGCCGTCCGCATCCTTACCTGCACATGGAGTACGCGACAAAGTCGCCTTGGACGTTTTCCATACCGTCAAGGTGTCACCCGCCACTACTCGAACCAAAAGTAGACCTAAGCGTTACCCCGACAGCAAGGCGCCCGCTTCCATGATGCCGGCTTCGCTCCTCGAACCGCAATCCATTTAGTTATCAGAAAAATGACAAATCAATACTCCGGCATTCAAGAGCGCTACGATTATATTTCCAGTCAGCATGGCGGCTATTGGCGTCATGATTTCATCGATCATAATTACCTCTACAACCTCTATTTTCCGCCGGAGGAGTTTTTCAGCCATCTTACCCGGCACATCCATCAGTTGGTGTTAAATTATCCCATTGCCCAGAAAGATCTGGCAGGCCTGGTGGGCGATTTGATCGATCAGCCGCCGGAACGGGTTGTCGTCGGCAACGGGGCGGCAGAACTTATCAAGATTCTCGCCGGCATGGGCCGTACATTGATTGTACCTGTTCCGTCATTCAATGAATACTCCAATGCCGCCCCTGTCGGCAGTGTTGTCGAGTTTGCCCTTGAAGCACCCTCCTTCCAGTTGGATGTGGACAAATTTGCAGACCAGGCCATCCGTTGTCAGGCAGGTCTGGCAGTGGTCGTGTCCCCGAATAATCCGACCTCATTGCTTGTACCAAAGGCTGAACTTATCCGCCTGTTGAACAAATTGGCAGCCCACGACTGCATGCTCATCGTTGATGAATCTTTCATCGATTTTGCCGAAAACCGCGATCAGGAGACCCTGGCTACAGAGCTTGACAGCTATCCTAATCTGGCAATTTTCAAAAGTATGAGCAAGGCCTATGGTATCTGCGGCATTCGCATCGGCTACATGCTGACCGCTAATGCTGATTTTGCGGCCCAGGTTCGACAAGGACTCCATATCTGGAATATTAATGGTTTTGCGGAAGAATTTCTGCGCCTTGCTCCGCAGTACCACCAGGAGTTCAGAGAGAGCTGTAATAAGGTTAAGGCGGATCGTGATTACTTTTATGAACAACTCCAAACCATCCCGAAAATGACCGTCTACCGACCTGATGCCAATTATATTTTCTGCCGTCTGCCTGATCACGCTGCATCCGGACCACAAATCACCAGAGCCCTGTTTACGCAGCACAATATCTATATAAAACACTGCCAGGGCAAGACAATGCCGGAATCTGACCGTTATCTCCGCATAGCCAGCCGCAGCCGGGCAGAAAACAGGCGACTGGTTGAAGCATTAAGCGACATTATCGGTCGGGAAGGGAAATAATGGCAGAGTCCAATTCAGCAAATTCACATGGTTCCATACTCTCTTTTGCGGCAGACCTGCCCAATATCTGTTCTCTGGCCGGACTTCTCTGTACGGTTCTTGCTATGTATTATGCAATTCTGGGCCTTTTTCCAGCCGCAATGATCGGCTTGATCTGGGCGGTATTTTTTGACTGGAGTGATGGTATCATTGCCCGGCGCCAGCAAGGACGAAACGATAAACAGCGGGAGTTCGGCGGCCAGCTCGATTCCCTGATAGACATTGTCAGCTTCAGTATCTGCCCGGCAATTATCCTGTTAAGCTATGGCCATTTCAGTCCCTGGTTCGTACCCGGAGCCTTTATTATTGTGGCGACCGGGGTACTTCGCCTCAGCTATTTCAATGTCTTCGGCCTGGTTGAAAAGTCGACCTACATGGGGCTGGCATTGGACAACAACGTTATCCTTCTGGTCTTTGTGTTTCTGTTTGATGGTGTAATCAGCCAAACGGCTTTTTCTGTCTTTCTCTATAGCCTGCTTATGGTTCTGGCCGCTTTTAATGTAGCTTCGATAAAAACCCCTAAATTTGCCGGTCGCTGGTATTACGTTCTTCTGCTGTACACCTTGGTCATAACCGCGATATACAGCCGGCAATTACTGGGTATTTAGGAACTGGAAAAGATTTTAGTCCGCGTGGTTGAATGAATATTCAACTGTCCGGCTCCCCTTGCAGCTGATCAACTGAATCACGGTATGCAGAGCCCTTTCTTTTTCAGAGGCCTCCAATGCTGTTGTCAGTCCCGGTACATACCAAAATTCCGGCGGAAAAATCAGATTATCCCAGTGGTGAGTTACCGGAAACTAGCCCTCTAGTTTTTTTGCTAATGGACGGTATTGCAGGCTGTAGAACATTTCGAGATATCTCCGTGTTTCCAAACGCTCCAGGTTGGAAACGTAGCGCCAGAACCCGTAGATACGGGCAAAGGTCATCATCCGCTCGGCATAGAGCTTCCAGGTATACTTTGCCTTGACCCTGGCAAGACCGCCCTGGGCTATTGCATCCCAATACCCGGTTTCTTTGCGGCAACGAATGAAAAAATCAACCAACATCCGGCCAATACTGTCTTCATTGTTCGGATTGATGTGGAAGCCGGATATTCCGTGCTTGATAATCTCCATGGGACCACCAAAGCAGGTGGCAAAGGTCGGCAATCCTGAACCCATCGCCTCAATCACTGTCAGCCCGAAGGCCTCGAACAGGGCCGGCTGCACAAACACGCCTCGTCCGTCTGCAATATAACGGTATAATTCTCCGGAAACCTTTTTATCCAGATGCAACCCAAGCCAGCGGACGTTATTATCGAGTTCATATTCATTGAACAGCTCGTGCATCAACCGGATCTGTTCAATCTCTTCGGCATCGGTCGAATGCTCTGGGTTGATGTGCCCTCCGATGATCATCAGATTTGCAAGTTTTCGTAACTCAGGGTTCCGGCCATACAGACGAACCAGGCCTGTAAGATTTTTTATCCGGTCAAGTCGGGCCATGGTCATGATAACAGGCTTTGATTGATCGACCAGGATGCCACGGCTTTCATCGGGTCTTTGGTCGCCATAGATCAGTTCCCGGATCTCCGGATGAAGCTCATTGAATCGGCGGGATGTCTCACCAGCCGGAAAGTATATATCCGGGTCTGCTCCGGGTGAAACAATGTTGAATTTCGGATCGTATGTATCTATCCCGTGGATTACCCGGTAAAGGTCCGGCATGGTAAAGGTCATGTAACTCTCATACTGACCGGGGTTTTCATCTGTTCCGGCAATCTCCTGGTAGGTGCTGCTGATGATGAAATCTGCGGCATTCATGGCGATCAGGTCTGCGGTGAACTGGCAGGAAAAGTGGTAGTGCGGATCATTCTGCTGCCAGTACAGGTCGGAATAGAGGTACTTGGCCTTTTCCAGGGCATGGGCAATGTTGCACTGGGTTACCCCGAGTTTGTTGGACATGATGCTGGCAACCAGATTTCCGTCCGAGTAGTTGCCGATAATCAGATCCGGCCTGCCGCCCAGTTCTCCAACCAGTTCCTTGCCTGCTTCGACTGCATACCGTTCCAGGTAGGGCCATGTCTCAAATCGTGAGATCCATTGGGGAATGACTTTTCCATCAGCAGAGTGGAAAGGAACACGAAGAATGTAACTGCTTCGTGTTCCAGTAATCTGTTCGATGCGCTGGTCGCATGTTGTTCCTTCCGCCTCGGGAATAAGCCGGGTCAGGACAACGATCTCAGGTTCTATTTTCAACCCCTGTTCGTCCAGGCGTTTGCGCATTTCATGTTCAAGGGCCTTGACCTGATCAAGGATATAAACCACCTGTCCACCGGTATCGGGGCGGCCCAAAACATTCTCCTGGGCGAAGTAGCCGTGCGGGCTGATGATGGCAATGGAAAAGATCATCGGAATACGGCTGAGAAACACTTCCAGGGTACCGGGTGAAGGTGCCTCAAGAATATCGAGCAGAAGGGCCATGGTGTCTCGCACCCTGCCGGCATGTTTTCCCCAGCCCTGTTCAAAACCGAGTTTCAGCAGATCACCTTGCAACGCACTCCATTTTGTGCTGTCGTCTTTGTTCCGTAACAGGTGCATGGCATCCCGGAGTCCGTTTCGAAGCTGCTTTGTATCCTCGACCCCTTTATTGAGCATGAGCTGCTGGTCCTTATAGCAGTGGACCTGGAGAAATCGAAGCAATCGGTTGTCACCGCGGTTCAGTTCTTCGAAAAGACCACTGGATAGTCGCCTGTTCAGAAACTCGACACCACGGCCTATCGAGTGCTCCTCCTGCAATTTAAAAAATTCCCGGGAAAAAGGAGCCAGGTCGATCTCAAGCGGCCAGTTCTCGCTGCTTCTACCCGTCACAAGCTTTTCCTTGAAATAGAGAAAGTGGTCCGGGGTAATTGTTTCAAGAGCGAGTGTTTCCAGGTGGATACGAATATATTTCCAGCGGGCGACTCTTTTGCGCAGGGCAAAATAGACCCACGGCTGCTGCAGTGTTGCTTCCTGGCACCACTTGACAATGGCCTTGAACGGGCCGGCCGCAAGATTCTGCGCATCATTTTCCTCAATCACCTGTTGAAATATGTCACTGATCTCGGTGCGCAGGAGCAGTGGCTGTTCTCGGCGGCATAATCCACTCAGGAAGAGATGAGCATCTGCAGGGTTCTCTTGAAGAAAGGCATCGAGCTTTTCTATCGGGCTGGAGGCTTTGGTAAAGGTCATTGCTGTGTCCACCTGTCAACTATTGTCTGATAAAAATCATGGTCCTGAAGAGTGGCACCACGTTGACCGACCACTTCCGAGGCAAATTCCTGGGCTCGATCAAGGGTGAACCGTAGAGGCCAATCCTGTAGTATCCCCAGGAGTAAGACCGAGGAAAAGGCATCACCGGCGCCGACCGTATCCACGACCTCGATCTGCGCCGGGGGTTCTACTGTCAGAGGGGCGGCATCACGGGTAAACGCGATCGCCCCTTTGCTTCCCATGGTGATGAAAACAGCCTCCAGATCAAACCGTTCAAGGAGTACCGGGCCAAAGGAGTCCAGATCCTGTTCGTTCGGGAACAGGGCGTGGCACTCATCAACGTTCATCTTCAGCCAGCCGGCATCGTTAATCATGGCGAGAACCGCCTCCCTGTTCCACCATGGGGCACGCAGGTTGACATCCAGAAAGACCGGACAGGGATACTTACGTTTCAGCTCAAGGAGAGTAGCACGGTTGACCGCATTGCGGAGAGCAAGGGAGCCATGATAGAGAAAAGCGGGTTTTTCCTTAATTCGGGGAATGACGGATGAAATATGATCGTATGCCTGGTTGGGCAGGATATCGAAACGGGGCTCACCGTTGACC
>DRKH01000056.1 GCA_011051825.1 Desulfobulbus sp. | reverse complement strand
CTCGAAGTCTGCGCTTATCTACCTCTCTGCACGGTCAGGCCTGATTCACATAGGAATCACTATAGTTCACAGGCCTGACTGCACAGATATGGAGCACTCCTGAACAGTTACAGGTGGTGGTTGGGCTAGTTCTCTGCCCCTACCGGAATAGTTACAAGTCTATTTAAAAACACGTTGAGTTATTTGATTGGATATTTATATGAAAATACGAATCGGTTCGAGAAAAAGTAAATTAGCCATGTGGCAGACCTACTATGTTCAGGATAAATTAACCAAAGTAGGTGTTGACACGGAAATTATCACCATGGAGACCAAGGGCGACAAGATCCTTGACACCTCCATAGCCAAGATCGGCTCCAAGGGGGTGTTTACCGAGGAGCTTGAAGAACAGCTGGCCAACGGTGACATCGATATCGCCGTGCACAGTGCCAAGGATATGCCCTCTGTCCTGCCGGATGGATTTGAGCTGATCGCCTTTACCGACCGGGAAAAGTCGCAAGATGTGCTGGTGAGTCATAATCCGGATCTCAGTCTTGACGACCCGTCAAAAAAAATCATCATCGGCACCTCATCGGTTCGGCGGCGGGCCCTTTTAAAATTGTACTATCCCCATGTTGAGACCGTGGACATCCGCGGCAACCTGCAGACCAGGATCAAAAAAATGGAGGAGGGCCTGTGTGACGGTATCCTGCTGGCCTATGCCGGGGTCCATCGCATGAATATGGAATCATTGATCGTTCAGAGTTTTCCAGTCGATCAATTTATCCCACCCGTGGGCCAGGGATGCGTTGCCATTGAGGCGGCAGGGACCCTGCCGGCGGAGAAGAAAGAAATGATCCGTTCCTGTGTCAATAACCCGAACAGCGAAGACTGCCTGCTGGCGGAACGGGCTTTTCTGCGCTGTCTGGAAGGGGGCTGTTCCATCCCGGCCTTTGCCCTGGCGACCCTGGAAGGGAATACACTGTCCCTCTCCGGCGGCCTGGTCAGCCTGGATGGTACAAAAAAAATCATATCCTCCAGGACCGGCTCAAGATCTGAAGCCCAAACCATCGGCAAAGAGCTGGGTACGTTTATTCTTGGTTCCGGAGGCAGAGAACTGCTTGTCGAAATCAGAAGCCAACAGGATTGAACATGGTCGGGGGGCCATCCTGATTTCTTTTTCCAAGAGGTGTTGTCATGTTGAATGAACTCACCGTCAATTTCAGCAATCTGCTGCTGTCGCTCTCCGATGCAGTGGATCTTGCCAACTCAAAGATCGCCTCGCACCAGATGCGAACCGCCTTTATCGTCTGGCAACTCTGCCGGACCGCACAACTTCCCGAAGTTGAAACCGACCAACTCTACATGGCGGCGCTTCTGCACGATATCGGGGCGTTATCACTGGAAGAGAAACAACGGTTACACGATTTTATAGAAGTTGATCTCGACACCCATTGTATCCTGAGCGAAGCCCTGTTCAACCTGTCTCCCCTGCTCTCGCCGGCGGCAAGGGTTGTCAGGTTTCATCACAAACCCTGGCGGGAATGGGACGACCCGCTGAGTTCGCCTGATGTTTTCGGGGCACAGATACTGTACCTGGCCGACCTGCTGGAAAGATTCATTGTTCGTGATCAATATATCCTGCTGCAGGTCGATGATCTGAAAAAAAAGATCCTTGCTGTTTCCGGAAATGAACTCCACCCGGAAATCGTTGACCTGTTTATGCAGATCGCCCACCGGGAAGATTTCTGGTTCGACCTGACGTCGCCACGACTCTATTCCCTGTTGCTGCATTCCGGCCCCTACAGGCTGACGGAAATCGGCAGCAGCAGTATCTTTTCGATCGCCTCGCTTTTCAGGCATATCATTGATTTCAAATCAAGATTTACCGCATCCCACTCCACCGGCGTTGCCGAATGCGCAGTTTTGCTTTCTCAAAAATTCGGGCTGACGGACACTGAAATTGTGCAGATGGAAATTGCCGGATATTTCCACGACCTGGGAAAACTTGCCGTGCCCAATGCCATTCTTGAAAAGAATAGCGGCCTGACCAAGGAGGAATTTGCAATCATCAGGCAGCACACCTATTTCACCTATTCAGTTTTAAATACAGTAGGAGGGCTGGATCAAATCAGTGAATGGGCGGCTTTTCATCACGAAAGACTTGACGGCTCCGGCTACCCGTTCCATATCAGCGCAGACAAAATCAATATCGGAGCCAGGATCATGGCGGTCGCCGATCTGTTTACCGCCGTGGCCGAGGACAGACCATACAGAAAGGGCATGGAACGAAAGCAGATAGAGAGTATACTTTTGTCCCAGGTCAACAAGAATGCCAATGATAAAAGAATAACCATGCTTCTGCTGGATAACTACCAGGAAATAGTTGCCCGGGTTAAAGAAAAACAGGCGCTCTCTACAGAGATGTTTGAAAAGAAATTTCAACAATGTACACAGAAATCATCGTAACCCGGGAAACCGACCGGATATTTTCTCTGCAAGCACATCACCGATTGAAACTGCGGTATCCGGACCTGAGCAAGCAGCCGGACAGTCAGCGGCCAAAGGCCAGAGCGTATAGAACCGGATTATCGGTTTCAAGAAAATCAGCGACCTCCTGATCATAAAAGGCACCGATGCCACTACATCCAAGGCCAAGCAGGGTGGAAGCCAGATAGATCCGCTGGCCGATGAGCCCGGCTTTCAGCATCAGGGGCAGATAGTTTCTGCAATCACCAACGAGAAAAACCGTGGCAGCACTCTCAGACCCCAGGGCCTGTTCCAGGCAGAGATAGCCGGCCAGTTGCGAAAAATCACCCGAACGCCGGCAGTGACCATCTCCTGAATACAGGCCCGGCTCCATTCCCTCCACCCTGTTCACCACCACAAACAGCCGCAGTGGTTCATCGCAATCAATGGCAAGACCTGCCGCAGCGGCATGCAGCACCTTTTCAAATTCGTCGACCGTTATCGGTTTGCCGGTAAAGGAACGGATGGAGCGGCGATGCAAAACTGCCTCGGCAAGATCATTCGGCCCGGCAGTATATGGAGTACCAGCGGTTCCCGGCCGACATTCTGAACTCTCGCCCATCTCTTGAAAGGCGGATTCAATGACCGGATCTCCGACAAAGGAACCGCTGCCGCTTATAAAGGGCAGGTTCATATCCGGTCGGACAACCTGCTGACCCCGTCCTTCCCCGCAGGTAACCATGACCATGGGCAGTTCCTGATTTTCAAAACCGAAATCATCCTGTACCTGTTTGCGGTTAAAACGGGTAACCAGAGAGCAGGAACGGCCCTGAATCCAGGCCGCAGCCTCTACTGCTCCCATGAGGTGACCGCTGTCCAGCAGACAGTAGCGAAGGGCCCGGGAACCGTACTTCCAGCTGGACCGATAATAGATGGCTGAGATCAAGAGCACCAGATCGTAGGCCGTGTCCGCCGAATTGTAATATCCCTCTATTCCCTCTTCTGCGGCAAGGGTATGGAGCAGGCGAAGATTGCCGGAAGACGGCTCGAAATGATAGATGCCGCCGGTAAGACCGGGCAGCCCCCTGGCCTGCAGATACAACTCACAGGGATAGAGGGCTCCGGCTGAAGGGTTGGCCCGCAGGGAATAGGTCCCGCCGGGGTATACTTTTTTTGCGGTCAGACCGCAGGAGTACTGCAGGAAATCGTGCAGAGCAGACAATTGATCCAGTGGAACCGGTGCAAACTCATGCGGATAGTATTTAAAAACCTTCGGCTGCAGATCCCAGTCCATTCCCCGACCGGAACGCACCGATTGCCAGGTATGGATAGTTTGCCTATAATAGGCATCCATATTACAAACCCCTCAGAGAAAGGGTTCCGGAGGTCTGGGCTGTCAGGCCGACTCTTCGCACTCTTTACGGTAGGGATTTATGGTCATAACCGGACAGCAGGCCGTTTTAACCACCTTGTCGGCCACGGAACCAAACATGATCCGTTCCAGCCCTTTGTAGCCATGGGTACCCATGATGATAAGGTTACTGTTGACCTCGACGGCATAGTTTAAAATCTCCTCACCCACATCACCGGACAGCACCTTGCTCTTTACCCCGGACAGGCCATAACCTTCCAGCATCGCCTGGTTCTCCTCCATAAAAGAGTCCATCCGCTGCTGGGCCGAGGTAAAAATTTCTTCTTCAAGATTGGGCAGATTAACCGGCGGCACAAAAAAGCCGCTGTAATCTTCAAAGTTCTGGACCACAAAAATAAAGTGCAGATCCGCCCTGAAGGTACCGGCGACATATGCCGCCGACCTGGCCACCTTGACGGCATTTTCAGAAAAATCAATGGGGGTCAATACGGTTTTAAATTCCTGCATGGAAAATCTCCTCATTTAAGGTAGCCCAAAGAACGTGAAAAACAAAGCGAACAAATCACAGCCTTTCATGACACTTCTCTAGTATTATCGCACGGGAAGGGCATATTTACAAGGAGAAATCATGATGAAAATACAAAGCTGTTGACCCTGAAGGGCAAGAAGAATATAGTCGAGAAATGCTATGTAAACATTCAGCGGCTCCCTTGAAACAGGCTGCGCTTCCTTTATTGCTGGAGAACGACCATGGAGTTTGAACCAAAGTGGATCGCCTGGGAAACCACCCGGCGCTGCAATCTCAAATGCGTGCACTGCCGATCTTCCTCGGAGGTTGAAGTCCAGGGACACCCCGACTTCTCCCTTGACGAGGCCAGACGTGTCCTTGACGATATCCACAGTTATGGCAATCCGGTCATCGTCCTCTCCGGGGGCGAACCGCTGTTGCGTGACGATATCTTTGATATTGCCACCTACGGGACCGAACTCGGCCTGCGCATGTGCATGGCCACCAACGGTACCCTGGTCAACAGGGAGACCTGCGAAAATATCAGGGAATCCGGCATCAAGATGGTCTCCCTCAGCCTCGACGGCGCCAGTGCCGACATCCACGATGATTTCCGTAATCAGCCCGGCGCCTTTGACGGGACCATGAATGCAATCAAGCTCTTTAATGAATACAAAATCCCCTTTCTCATCAACTCTTCATTCACCAAGAGAAACAAGGAGGAGGCCCCGAAAATTTACGAACTGGTCAAGGGGCTGGGGGCGACAGCCTGGTACCTGTTTATGATCGTACCCACCGGCCGGGGCGAAGAAATCATGGAGGAGTTGATTCCGGAATCCGAATATGAAGACATCCTCAACTGGCACTACGACATGGAAAAGGAGGAGTCGGCCATGCTGGTCCGCCCCACCTGTGCGCCCCAGTATTACCGGATCGTGCTCCAACGCGCCAAGGAAGACGGCGAAAAGTTCAAACGCCGCAGCCTGAAGTTTTCCACCGGCGGCTCCAAGGGCTGCCTGGCCGGTCAGCTGATCTGCCTGATCGATGTGGACGGCAATGTCCTGCCCTGCAGTTATTTTCCCAAGAGCGCCGGCAATATCCGCGAGCAGTCCTTTAAGGACATATGGGAAAACTCGAAACTTTTCCTGGAACTTCGCGACTTCAAGGGCTACAAGGACAACTGCGGCCGCTGTGAATATGTCAACGTCTGTGGCGGCTGCCGGGCCCGGGCCTATGCCATGAGCGGTGATTATCTGGCCCAGGAGCCTTTTTGCAGCTACCAGCCCAAGTGAGTGTTTAAGCAGTTAAACGTTCAACAACCTGAAACCTGAAACCCGAAACCTGATATCATGAACGATACCTTTCTCAAAGCCTGTCGCGGTGAAAAAACCGAGTATACTCCGGTCTGGATCATGCGCCAGGCAGGACGATACCTGCCCCAGTACCTCGAGGTCCGGGGACGCGGCAAGGGAACCTTTCTCGACCTCTGCAAAGACCCGGCCCGCTGTACCGAGGTCACCCTGCAACCCGTTGATTTTTTCAACATGGATGCGGCCATTCTCTTCTCCGACATCCTGATCCCCATGGAACCAATGGGCATGAATCTGGAATTTCACGAGGGACGTGGCCCGGTCTTCACCGATCCGATCCGCAGCCGGAAAGATGTGGAGGCGCTGGTCATCCCCGATCCCGAGGCCACCATGCCCTTTGTCATGGAAACCATCAAACTGCTGCGGGCGGAGCTCAAGGTGCCGCTGATCGGTTTTTCCGGTGCCCCGTTCACCCTGGCCACCTACCTGATCGAGGGCGGAAGTTCCAAGGTCTTTCTGGAGACCAAGAAAATGATGTTTCAGGCTCCGGAGCTCTATCACAACCTGTTGCAGAAAATTACCGACTGCACCAGTCTGTATCTGCAGGCCCAGGCAAAGGCCGGGGCTCAGACCCTGCAGATTTTTGATTCCTGGGCCGGAATCCTGGCACCGGTAGACTATGCCCGCTTTGCCCTGCCGTATGTCCAGTCGATCATCAATGACCTGCGCAAGGTCACCGATGTACCGATTATCTACTTTGCCAACAACGGTTCCACCCTGATCGAGCATACGATGACCGCCGGGGCCGATGTCCTGGGGCTGGACTGGCGCATTAACATCAAGAAGGCCATCGCCCGGGTCGGTGACCATGTGGTCCAGGGCAACCTGGATCCCATTGCCCTGTTTCTGCCCGAAGAGGATCTGAAACAACGCATCAAACAACTGCTCGAAGACGCACGGGAGGCAAAGGGTCACATCTTCAACCTGGGCCATGGCGTTGTCCCGCAAACTCCGCCGGACCAGGTCCGCATCACCGTTGATGCGGTACACGAGTTCAGCGCCCGGGCCTGAGTTTTCGCCATGTTTGGTTTCCATAAATGCACGGCAAAAAAATCGCGCACGGTGCGGGGAATAGTTACTTCCGGCTACGAACAACCGGCAATCCCCGACACCGCGACCTGCATCCGTCTCATGGATGAATACGGGATGCTGGAAAATATCCGCCACCACTCTCTGGTGGTTGCCCAAATTGCCGATGCCCTGATCGTTGAGCTCCTTGATGATCCGGTCTGGGCGCCGGAACGGGCCCTTGTTCTGGCCGGGGCCCTGCTGCATGATATTGCCAAGACCCCCTGCCTGGACGGGAACTGTGACCATGCTGCCGCCGGCGGCGACATCTGCCGCAAACATGAGTATCCGGAAGTTGCCGAAATTGTCGAACAGCATGTTATCCTCAAAGATCATGACCCCGACCGCTATAACAGCGGCCGGTTCACGGCCATGGAAATCGTCTACTATGCCGACAAACGGGTCCGGCACAATCAGGTCGTCAGCCTGGAGGAACGGCTGGAGTATATAATTGATCATTACGGCAACGACGACCCGGAGCTTCACTGCCTGATCCGGGAAAATTTTCAACGCTGCCGGGAACTGGAACAGGCCCTGTTCAGGGTTCTCCCCTTTAACGCCGAAGCCCTGGAACAACGTATTCGTTTCCCGCAGCTACCGGATAAGGTATTAAATAACCCATGGGCGTGAGTATCAATGGATACGGAGAATAAAAAAAAATTTGACTGGATGGAAGACTATCCTGCCGCAGTCACCGTCTCTGACGACAAAGGCATCATCATTGCCATGAACAGGCGTTCCATTGAGCAGTTTCGGAAACGGGGCGGAGAAAAACTCATCGGCACCAGCCTGTTTGACTGCCACCCGGAATCAGCCAATACAATCATCCGAGACCAGTTACAGTCACAAAAGCCAAACACCTACATCACCGAAGGCACATCCGGGCGCCGACTTATCCAGCAGGTTCCCTGGTACAAGGACGGAATCTTTGCCGGCCTTGTCGAAACCACGGGCCCCATACCCGGTGACATCTTGGTCAAAAAGAGAGGGTAAGTCATCATGGAGGTGCTCTTTCTCGGGGTTGGCGAGGCCTGTGACAGCCACCACGGCAACACTTCGGCTCTGATAACAACAAGAAACTGCAAAATCCTGCTCGACTGCGGTTTTTCGGTGCCCCATCGTTTTTTTGCCCGGTGTGAGGATCCGGATTGCCTGGAGTATGTCTGGATATCCCATTTCCATGGTGATCATTTCTTCGGTCTGCCGCTTCTGCTCCTGCGATTCTGGGAAATGGGCAGAAACCGGCCACTGCAGTTTGTCGGCCGGCAGGAGCTCCGGGAAAAAACCATGTCGGCTCTGGAGCTTGCCTATCCGGGCTTTGCCGAAAAGCTCAGCTTTCCCCTTCTGTTTCATACAATCCAGGCACAGGATTCCCTCCAACTGGAACATCTGAAATTTCAGGGCATCCGGACCGACCATTCCCAACCGAATTCAGGACTTCTTCTTGATGACGGGAACCACCGACTCTACTACAGTGGTGACGGAAGACCCACGCCCGGGGTTATCGAGCTTGCCCATGGCTGTGATCTTGCCCTGCACGAAGCCTTTACCTGGGAAGACTCCATCCCCAACCACGGCTCGGTGACCGGCTGCCTGCAGCTGATGGAGAAGGCGGAAATCAAGCAACTGGCCCTGGTCCATATTGAACGAAAAACCAGAAAAAACCGACAGCAAGACTTCGAAAAACTGCTCAAACAACACCCTGATGTCCTGCTCCCCACCGAAGGTGAGACTGTTTGTCTTGAATGACCATTACCACCACCTCCTTGACGGCATAGCTGTCAAGCTAAGGTGAATCCAGTAACATATCAGTAGGTTATGTTACGCATGAGCCCGCCCCCGGAGTCTACGCTTACCTGCGGGCGATTGTTGGCAGAAACATCAATATGACGCATAATTATCGCCCGCGGGGCGGGCTCCTGATATTTTTATCCCCTGATATTATAGATAATTTGTGTTAGCTTGACGGCTATGTCCTTGACGGAGCAGGAAGAATATGAGAACATACGGTTGAAACAGCATTGATGCGATCCTACCTTTTATCCGAAAACAGCCCGCGAAGCAGTGTTGGTTCAGGCTGTTTTCATGGTTCGAAGTCTACGCTATCTGTTGT
>DRKH01000055.1 GCA_011051825.1 Desulfobulbus sp. | reverse complement strand
CGCCAAATTCGCATAACCGTGAACCACGATGTGGCTCTAAAATGATGTTTTTCCCAAAAACGGCTTTCATTTTGATAATGTCTCAGTCATTATCCGCGGCACGAAGGTTATTTTATGGCTTTTCCCCAAACGCGTAATGCACCCGAGCTGGACCTTTGTTTCGAAAACACGCGCCTGAATTTCAGTTTTGACCAAGTTATCAGGGATAGTGAACAGGCGGAAGAAGTGAAAAATACAATCAGGCAGATTTATACCATTCAGGAAAACCTTTATTCTGATTTTTTGTGTGGTGAGCGATGAAAGAAAGATCTGTATCTGGATTATTACCGAACAATGCTGCTGATTGCTCCTGTTCCCGCAAGTGGCTGGTTCGCTATTTCCGCATCGGCCAAGGAAAAGAATAGCATGGCCGGATCTTCATCCCCAATACGAGTGATGGACTTCCGCGGCACGTACAAGGGGGGCGGTGGCCCGGACAAGACCATCCTGCTTTCGGCGGCGCTGCATAACCGGACCAAGGTACATGTGCTTGTAAGCTATATCCGCCAACCCCATGATACCGAGTTTCAGATTCCGGAAAAGGCCAGGGCCCTGGGGATTGATTACTTTGACCTGGAAGACAAACGGTTGCTGGACTGGCAATGTCTTGGTCAATTGAGGCGGCGTATAAGAGATGAACAGATAGAAGTGCTGCACAGCCATGACGACAAAACACTTTTGTACAGCGTTATTCTGAAATACCTGGTGCCTGGATTACGGATCATGCATACCTGTCATTCCCATGCCGAGTACGAAAAGGAAGCTTTTGCCCGGTCGTCGGAGTATCGAAAATTCCAACTGCGTAAAAAGATGCAACTGTGGCTGATGAAGCAGCATCTGTCACCAGTGGTGACAATATCTGAAAATACCCGTCAACGGTTGATTCGGGGAGGTCTGCAGCCGGAACAGGTGGCCGTGTTGTATAATGGTATAGACGTCAGGCAGTGGAGTCGACACAAGGGAAACCCGGTTCTGCGAAAGGAGTTCGGTCTGTCCAGTGATAATATCCTTGTTGGTACTGTGGCGAGGATTACGTATGATAAAGATTTGCCTACTTTTTTTGAGGTGGCTCAGCGGGTGAAGGAACAGGTTCCGAGAGCACGGTTTGTCATTGTCGGTGATGGCTACGCTGACGAACTCGAACAGGCCAGAAGGCAGGTTGCCGCATTGGGACTGACAGACACTGTATTTTTTACCGGCCATCGTTCGGACCTGCTTAATATTTATTCCTCCTTTGATCTGTTCCTGATGACATCTCTTACCGAGGGCTTGCCGAACACGGTTCTTGAAGCCATGGCCATGGGTGTGCCGGTTGTCTCAACAGAGGTCGGGGGTGTTCCGGAGTTGGTAAGGGACGGACAGGATGGACTGTTGTGTCCTGTGGGAGATGCGGCCTCGCTGGCAACCGCAGTATGTTCGTTGCTGGAGCAGCCGCAATTGCGCAGGAAGATGGAGGAGAGTTCCAGGCATCGTGTTGAAGAAAAGTTTAATTTTGCCCAACGAGTCCGAATTCTGGAAGACATGTACCTTTATTTTTCCGGAAAAGGAGATTGGCCGCGCGTCTGACCGTAAGGTGGCGTGACAAGAACGGATCCGGGAGAAAATATACATGGAAAGAGTTTCCTTGACCATACATAACCGCGCAGGTTTCCCGCGTCGGGAAGAACCGGTAACCACAGGCGTTCCTCTCCCCAGGGGAGCGGTTCGGGACAGTGCATGCCTGGTCCTGACCGATGCTGATGGTGAAAAAGCGGCGCAGTTTACCCCGTTATGCCGTTGGCCCGACGGCAGCATCAAGTGGGTGCTGGTTGATCTTCAGGCCACAGTAGCTGGAAATTCAGTGTATACCTGTTTTCTGGAAACAGCTGATATAAAAAAAAGGCAGCAACTTCAGGGAATTCAGGTTGAGGAGCAGGCAAACGCCCTGATTGTCGATACAGGCGCAACAACCTTTATCCTGGACAAACAGCGCCTGCTTCCCTTTACGGCCGTGAGCAGCAATAAGAGCAGCATGCTACGGGAAGGTGGAAGCAGGATTGTGCTGCGGGACCAGGAGAACAAGTCCTTTTTTCCTGAAATCGAGGATGTTTCTGTTGAACTGTCTGGGGCGCTGAGGGCTACGATCAAGGCCGAAGGGACATTCAAAGCGGAAAATGCCTGGTTACTTCGCTTCATCGCCAGACTTCATTTCTTCAAAAACAAAAGCCTGACCAGAATTGACTTTACCCTCTGGAACAGGGGTGCTGCCAGGCATGCCGGCGGACTATGGGATCTGGGAGATCCCGGGTCGGTCCTGTTCAGGGAGCTGTCGTTTGGTTTTGCCCCGGCTGAAGATCGGGCAACCGCAAAGAGATTGCGTGCAGAGGAGGAGAGCGGATTTACAGACTATGCTGACGGGGAAATACTCCTTTACCAGGACTCCAGTGGAGGAGAGAACTGGAAAAGCAGTAATCATGTTAACCGAAACGGGGAGGTACCAATCCGTTTCAGGGGGTACAAGGTGTATCAGGGGGAGACCGTCACGGGTGAAGGCCTGCGGGCCACACCCATACTTTATGTCGGCGATTCCTCCGGAGGTATCGCCGCCACAATTGCTAATTTCTGGCAGAACTTTCCCAAGGCCATTGGTGCAGGCAAAGATGGATTTAGCCTTTACCTTTTTCCGCCTCAATTCGCCGACCTGCATGAGCTGCAGGGGGGTGAGAAAAAAACGCATTCAATATATCTCGATTTTGACGGTGATCCTGAATCTCTTTCTTTTGTTCATCAACCTCTTATCTGTACCCTTCCCAGGGAATGGTACGCGCGGACGGAAACCGTACCGTACCTTAGTCGGTCAGCAGTGAAAGAAGATCAGCCCTATGATGAGTTGCTTGCTTCTGCCCTTACAGGGGAGCAGTCGTTTTTTGCCAAAAGAGAAATTATAGATGAATACGGTTGGCGTAATTTCGGCGAGGTATATGCCGACCACGAGGCGGTCGGCCACGAGGGTAAGACTCCGCTGGTCTCTCATTACAACAATCAGTACGATCAGGTCTACGGGTTTTTCCGAGAGTTTATTGCATCTTCAGATGGTGCCTGGTTTCAACTGATGAACGAGCTGGCGCACCATGTTGCCGATATTGATATTTATCATACCTGTCAGGACAGAAGCGAATATAATAACGGCCTGCACTGGCATACCAACCATTATCTCGACGCGGCCACCTGCACTCACAGGTCTCTGTCCAAGGCGCATCTTGCCAGGTATGATGCCCGTTTTTACGGTGGTGGGCCTGGGCTGGAGCACTGTTATGCCTCAGGTTTCATGTACCACTACTTCCTGACCGGCGAGGAAGCATCACGGGAGGCACTGTTGGCACTGGCCGATTGGGTTATCAACTGTATCAGTGAGCCGGACACTGTTCTCGGACTGCTGTATCGGATAAAATCATTGCTGCCCCAATGGAAACAGGCCCTGGCAGGTAACAAGACCCGGGCAGACCGGTTTCCCCTGACCAGGGGATCTGGTAACGCGATCAGCGCCCTGCTCGACACATACGCGCTCATCTCTGACAAACTGTATCTGCGCAAGGCCGAGGAAATAGTCCGTGGTTGCATCCATCCCCACGACGATATTGACTCCAGGGATTTGCTCAATGCCGAGACCGGTTGGTCATATAATGTCTGCCTGCAGGCCATTGGCAAGTATCTTGATGTCAAAATCAGCTTGAATGAGCTGGATTATATGTATGCCTATGCACAGGAATCTCTTCTCCACTATGCGGAGTGGATGCTTGAGCATGAGTATCCTTACCTGGAAAAACCGGATATTCTCGAGTTTCCCAATGAGACCTGGCCGGCTCAGGACCTGCGCAAGAGTTGCGTGTTTTACTTCGCGGCCAAGCATAGCCTGGGAGATCGGAAAAGGCGGTTCCTGGACAAGGCGGAGTTCTTCCACAACTATGTCATCAGCAAGTTGAATGAATTTGAAACCAGGTCTCTGGCAAGGCCCATTGCGTTGCTAATGCAGAATAGATGGATGCATGCGTATTTCAGTCAGTATCCTGATGAAACCGCCCCAATATGTACCGGCAAATATGATTTTTCATCCAGGAGTGAATTCTGGAGCATAAAGGCAATGATGCAAAAGATTGCTTCAGGCTTCGTGTATGCTCTGAAAAAAACATCGTTTGAAAAAGAGCGGTACTGGTTACGTTGCAGGAAAGGGAGGCATGTCTAAATGAGGTGGACCCGATTGTCAAGACTGTTGTCACCGGTCTCAAGTGGACCCACTTTCGCGGTCAGGCTGGACCCACCCTAAAGTTGCATGTTTCAGGGTAGAGGTGGCGAAAAGCAACGGTTAAGTCTGGAAGGGGCTATGGCCTGGGGCGACGATG
>DRKH01000054.1 GCA_011051825.1 Desulfobulbus sp. | reverse complement strand
TTTTCTGATTACCTGCAATCCTCAGCCTGATACAAGGGATACCATCGCTGAATACCAAAGGGTATTACGAACCCAGCGAATTTGTGATGAATTTACTGGGGTCTGTAATCCGGATGAACAAGCGATGTTATCCCTGATTTGTGAAAAGCTGAGCTTGGTTCGTAATCAGGATAATTTTTGGTTTTAAAACAAGGTTGCCCGCCCGCTCTTCGGGTAGCTGAATCCTCCGTAAATAGAACGATTTTCATCGTTTGTTGTGCCGCCAAGCCGTGCTGGTTTAGCCGCAGTCCTCGGTCTGATTTGGGAAAAGCTGAGCTTGGTAGGAAATCAGGAAAGAAAAAGATCAGGAAAGAAAATGGTCAGGAAAGGAAACGGTCAGGAAAGGAAACGGTCAGGAAAGGAAACGATCAGGAACGAAAAAGAAGAGCCCCATAATTATGGGGCTCTTTGGAAAATGCGGTGCTGCCGGACCGGACAGTGTCTGGTCAGGTGATCGGGACCCCGGCAAAGGCCTCCTCTTCAGTTAAAAAACATTGAACATTCGGTTTAAAGATAGCGCCGTGGGCAAAATTGGCCGCCGGGCAGCCACCCTTGCACTGCGACAGCCAATGGCATCCGCCTGCGCATTTGCCGCCGATTTCCTTTACCCGTAAACTCCTCCAGAAATTGATGAGTCTGGAATTGGTCCAGATTTCGGCTAAGCTCTTTTCCCGGATGCTTTCGCTCCGCATTCCTGCAAAATAGGAGCAGGGTAAAACCTCACCCTCCGGAGAAATAGTCAGACTCGACCAGCCGCCACCGCAACTGATTGGGCCGTTCAGGATCTCTTCCGTAACCGCTTCAGGCGGTTTAAAAAGAAACTCAAAATTCACTTCGGACATTTCCATATACCCATCCCTGCGAATCTTGCGAACAACCTTTGCCAGGGATAATAAATCCTGTGGATCGGGTTCGAGTTCGGGCGAAGTCTGACCGCGGCCGAATGGAACAAAATGGATCAACCGCAGGGCCTGGGCACCAAGCGATGCCGCCAGCTGTGCCATCGCTTCAACGTCGTGGAGATTCTTTTTATGTATTACACAGCCGAGCATAAAGGGAACGCCTGCCTCCTGCAGGTTAACAATGCCCTGCAGCGTTTTATCGAACGCACCCTTGTGACCGCGTAATTTGTCGTGTATTTCGGCAGTTGATCCATCCAGACTGACCTGAACATTGCCAAATGTCTCGGCAGCCCTTTGAGCTATTTCAGGTGTTATCAAGGTGCCGTTCGTTGCCAGGTCAGCCAAAATTCCCCGATCTCCGGCATAGCCGGCTATCTCGAAGAGATCGTTGCGCAAGAGTGGCTCACCGCCGGAAAAAGCGACGGATTCCACTCCGGCTTCAGCCATTTTGTCGACGACATCAAAGGCTTCTTCGGTTGTGAGTTCATTGTCTAATGCTTCCCCTGCAGCGACTCCGCAGTGGGCGCAGCGTAAATTACACCGCATGGTTACGTCAAAGTACACGAGCTTTGGCGGGGGGACATTAAAGTGCCGAATGCGCTCATTCCTCCACCATATCAGGCCATCCTTCGTCATCTCGGCCATCAACGGTTCTATTTTTGTCTTGAGGCTGTCGCGTGATAGAGCGCCGGCTTTTTCAATATATTCAAAAATTTCTTTTAAGGTGTGCCAGCCGTCGCATAAGTTTAAAAGATTAACCATGTGGCGGTTGAGTTTAAATACCCTGCCGGAGGGCGGATATATAATCTGCCCTCCGGTACCATTGGTCTGAATGCGATATGGCGCATACGGGACCTGTTGAGATTGGTTAACTGTATTCTTCAAGATAATCCTCTATTGATTGCCTAGCCATACCACGGATCAAAATCATCCCAGTCCTCCTCATTCCAGTCATCGTAGGCATAGTACTCAGCTGGATCATATTCTCCCCAATCCTCATGGTCGGAATACGCATCAGGATCATATTCCTCCCAATTTTCATAAAGGGAATCCGCGTCAGGGGCATATTCAGCAGAGTTTTCATAGTCGGAATATGCTCCAGGATCATATTCATTCCAATAGCCATAGGCGGAATACGGATCAGGATCATATTCGTTCCAATACCCATAATCAGAGTACATTTCATTCTCGTTGGGGTAAGCATACTCTTCGTAGTCAAACTCCACCGGCAGAGGATGGATAGGTGGAATCCGGGGAATAGGTCGTTCAATCAATGGACGCACGCCTGTACCACATGTGGAGATCGGGCGAGGACCACCTCCCGGGCAGGGGTATATCGGCCGTGAAATCGGGTTGCCTGCTCTGCAGTAGAGCCTGGGAATCGGCGTTCCCGGCTGGCACCGCGGTCTTGGGATCGGCGTTCCCGGTCGGCATAGTGGTCTGGGAATCGGCGTTCCCGGCTGGCACCGCGGTCTTGGGATCGGCGTTCCCGGTCGGCATAGTGATCTTGGAATCGGTGTTCCCGGCTGGCACCGCGGTCTTGGGATCGGCGTCCCTGGTCGGCATAGTGGTCTTGGAATCGGTGTTCCCGGTCGGCATCGTGGTCTTGGGATCGGCGTTCCCGGTCGGCACCGCGGTCTTGGGATCGGTGTTCCCGGCTGGCACCGCGGTCTTGGAATCGGTGTTCCCGGCAGGCACCGTGGTCTTGGGATTGGTGTTCCCGGCAGGCACCGTGGTCTTGGGATCGGTGTTCCCGGTCGGCACCACGGTCTTGGGATCGGTGTTCCCGGCAGGCATCGTGGTCTCGGGATCGGCGTTCCCGGTTGACATATCGGTGCTACTTGTTTCGGGCCCGACAAGCTGAGTCGAGCGCCCAGACCTGCGGGTGATTCGTAGTACTGGGGATGTTCATTCCGGTTATCATTTGCCTTGGCATATTCAAAGGCATCATCTAAAGAGACAAAGCCGTCGCCATCCATGTCGGCTGAAACCGCTTGCCCTCCAGGCTTTTCGCCACGGACGGCAGCTGTCCAGTAATAGCAGAATTCGTCATAATTTCCTTCGGAGTCACAGGCCCAGCTTACTTCATCATGCTGGCAGGCCGTGACTATAACCCGGTTATTACCGGCCAGATCATTTATGAAACCGCCGGAATAGCATTGTTCCATGCAGACAGCCAAGTATTTGAAGTTCAGGCCGTTAACCAGCGAAGCGAATGCCGAATCCTCGATGGAGCCGCCCCACAGCCAGAGTTTGGCCTTGGCTGTCGAGGCATCTGTCAATCCGCCGTGATTGGTGCTGAAAATGAACAGGAAGTCGTTGCTGGTGATTTGAGAGGGAAGAGTGGTCTGAAAGAGGGTGTTCAATTCTGTCAGACTACACCCTGAATGAATGTCATTGTTGCCGTCACCATCCAGGTCACTGGAGCTGCCATCGGCATACAAAACATAGATATTTGACTTGGAATACCCGTGGTTGTTCACCAGGGCGCGATACATTTCCTTCAAGTCATTCAGGTAACGGGAGTAGTTGGATCCCGCATTGACCCCGCCAGAAAGTAATACGGCTATTTTTTTCATGGCCATGTTCCCTCCCTAATCGTCTAAGCTGACTTTATTAAAGTTATCATCAAGGTCGTCCGGTGGAGTCGTAGCCTCTTCGATATGGACCACTTCATTTTGCTCATTGATAAATGCGTACTGGACGCGATGTTCAAAGTTGGCGCCCGGCATATGGTCGATAAAGGCGACCTCCACCCCGTCACCGATCACAAAATTCGAGGGAGGTTCAATTGTTCGGCCCCATGTTTTTACAATGGGTTTTTTGGTTGGTTTCTTGACGAGATACACGTTAGGGTTGTGGACGGCATTGGTACCCACGACTTTCTCCCGAAGGAGTTGTAATATTTTTTTTCTAGGCATAGCTCTTTCCTCCTCTGTGTCAACGTTGACAAGTTAGGGCGTTCATTGCTTATGTATCGCCGTATCCATACGTATAGAGAAATAAGCAAGGACTACGCCATGTGAACCATTCGTCTTATTTTCTTTATTTATGCTTGATGAACAACAGGTTATGCTGATCCCGGCCCTGTTGTCTGCCGGAAAATCCTGGTTGTTGATTCATATGCACCAGGAGGTGTTGGTGCATATGAATCAATGGAGAGGTGAAAGAGACGATCTGTTGATTGGAAGATTGCCCTCGAAACGATGCTGTTTCGGGTGATTTTCATCGTTCGTTGTGGCTTAGACGGTAAGAACTGGTCCAGTCATGCTGGTTGATTGGAAAAAATGGGGTACGGCAATGGGGTCAGGAGAGCCTGCCGTACATCAGACTCGTTCCCGGTTGGCAACGATGACCGATAGCTGTGGGCTGGTTTGGTGATTAACGGTCCCTTAGCGATGAATGCATGTTGCATTGCTCTTCATCAGGCAGGAAGTCCCCTTCGGGAGCCAGGTGATACTGGTTTTTTCCTCCCTGTTTGGCCAGGTACATGGCCATATCCGCCCTGCGAATAAGCATATCCGGATTCTGGCCATGGTCCGGGTACAGGGCAACTCCGATACTGGTACTGATCTCACAACCGTTACAGCGTGTTGCAAGTTCATCTTCCACCACTCCGCAGATTTTTTTTGCCACCCTGCGGGCCATTCCGCTCGAAGTTATTTCCGGCAGAGCGATGAGAAATTCATCACCGCCCCAGCGACAGAGGATGTCGGAGTCACGGAGATGGACCCGGAGAATGGTGGCAAGATCGATGAGCAGTCGATCCCCGGCCTCGTGGCCGTGGCGGTCGTTGATCCTTTTGAAGTTATCCAGATCAAGAAAGAGGACCGCTGTTTTTTCCTTGTTTCGTCTGGCCCGGCGAATATTCTGTTCGAGCAGGTCATGGAACATCCGTCGGTTGGGCAGGTCGGTCAGGGCATCATGGTAGGCCAGATACTGTAATTTTTTTTTGGCCTGCTTCAGGTCCGTGATGTCATGGAGGCTGATGACAGCTCCGAGTTTATTGCCCTCGTTATCATACATGGCCTGACCGTTGGCCCGCAGTTCCCTTTTCTTTCCATCAGTGGAGATGACCAGCATCTCCTGGTTTCGCACCTGTTCTCCTTCAAAGGCTCTGACCAGCGGGATCTCATCGGTCCGTAAGGGCGTGATTCCATCGGTATGGTAGAGCTGATAATACTCTCCCCATTCCTTCACCGGGACATGGGCGGGGTCACAACCATGGATTTCCCGGCTGGCCCGGTTGAAAATGGTAAGTATTTTCTCGGTATTGCAGGCAACAATGCCGTCCTGCATGTTTTCCAGTACAGCCCGTTGAAATTTCTGCTGGCGGATAATTTTACGCTGGGCGGCTTTCAGCGGCGTGATGTCAAGAAAGTACCACACTCTCCCCAGGTAGGTTTTATCCGTAAAAATGGGATACGAATGACGGTAAAAGGTTCGGCCGTCTTTCAGCTCAACTTCATCGGTACTGCTTTGGTCAGGAGTCTGGTACAGCTCCTGGACTTTGTCGAGAAAGGTCTGGGGATTTTTAAGCTGGGCCAGAACGGTCTGCAGGCTTTCATTATCATCCCGGTTCTGCTGGACATGGACTGGAATATTCCACATCTGCAGAAACTGCCTGTTATAGGAGAGCATCTCCATCCTGTCATTGACCAGCAGGATACCGGCCGGATTGTGCTCGTACTGTTCTTCCAGAATACGGAGTTTGTTCCGGCCGGAAACCGTTTCCTGCCTCTGCCTGCAGTCGGTCAGTAACAGCAATACCTTTTGCTCCGGCAGACGGCTCAAGGCAATGCGGGTTGCAAGATCATCATGCCCGGGACGGTTGAAGGTGAGAGTGATGTTCTTTTGCCCACCGGCTTCCAGTTCCGACAGGGTGTCCCGCAGAGCTTCGACTTCTTCCGGGGCACAGAGTGTTGACAGGGAAACCATGTCGTCTTCCAGGTTGCAGTCGCTCAGGAGGCTACAGACCGCCTCGTTTGCCTGGAGGATGGTGAGGTCCTCATGCATAAGTAGGGCCGGACAGGGAAGGTGGTCAAACAAAATCATGGAAAGTCTTTTTAGTTCAGGGAGGAGCAAGGTCCTCGGCAGGGGCAGGAATGTCGATCATGCTTCCCTCCGAATTGACTGAGCAGAAGAACAGGTAATCAACCGGCAGGCCCAGATGCGTCAAGCTAAGAATAAATGTCATTGGCAGAAGTGAAAAGTAGGGTGGGCATTGCCCACCAAAAAAGCTGCCGAACCCCATGCACTCTATATGTAGCAACGTCCTTCCGGCGAAGCAGCTATTATTATAACCCATTTTCTGCTGGTGGGCGGTGCCCACCCTACACAAAACCGGTTGATCTTTTTGCCACCTGTTGCTTCTCACATTAACTGCACCTCGTTTTCTTGATTATTTTGTTCGACCTCCCTCCCGTACCGTATATTTCATCCGAGAAGGAGGCCGTGGTCAGTCAAAGTCGGTTGGGTTTAAAAGACTATTTCTCTTT
>DRKH01000053.1 GCA_011051825.1 Desulfobulbus sp. | reverse complement strand
GGGCCGATCAACAGAGGAAGATGCTCAACGGGAACCGCTCCAGCTAAAAGCAACATGAGTTAATCTCCTATTGCACGAATAAGTTCTTCGCGGGAGGTGTTCAGAGAATAGGCGCACAGGGAGAAACCGACTTCGCCGGGATCCGGTGCATCACGAAGCCGTTTACCCAGCATCTCGGTGGCCAGATATGGAACATCGGGACAGCCGCCGCCGGAAATGTTGACGATTATTTTCGTTTCCTGGTCAACCGTCATCTTCATGTTCGCCGCCCTGACCATGATATATTTTCCGTACATCTTGGTGCGGACGAAGCGCAGAGGCTCCATGCCGCGGCTGGTAATGGGAACGACATCAAGGGGGGCCATTCCCAGTCCGTTGAGAAGCTCGGTAATGGTGGCCTCTTCAGACAGGGGAAATTCAACGCTGAGATCACAACCCGTTCGATATGCGGGGGGAGGGCTGACCACACGAATTTCATATCCCTCATCGCGGAGAATTTCTTCGACCGAAATAACGGTTGTCGGGTGGGCAAAAACAAGAAGTCCTCGTTTGACCTCATCCTTTCCGGTATCTTCGGGTTCTTTATTCGTGAGTTTTTTGAACCAGTTCATGGAGCCTCCATATTTTAATAAGAATTTTCGGATATTTTGCAGGATATAGTTGTCGGGCTGCGGAATAGCATACGGCGTATTCTCAGGATAATTATTTTTTTCCGCATCCCTTACTCCCTGTTCAGGCGTAACCGTTCACCGGGATGTCGTGCCCCTGGCATTACATCCAAATTGTAAACGTTTACCAGTGCTCCATATTCGTTCAAGCAGACCGACGAGTCTATAGCTCCGCTATGTGAGGAGGTCTGATCGGACGAAGATGGGGTGCTGGTGAACGTTTACGTTCAGGCCAAGGAAAAAATATTGGTATTCCCTTGGACCTTGTATTCCCTTGGAATAACAGCTCGCAGGGTAACCTTTCGGTACAAATAATTGCAAAGTCCATGCCCCTACCTGAATAGTTGCAAAATTACCAGATAAAGCCGGGTAATACCGTAGTTCAAGTCTTCCGGGAGAACAAAGGTGGCCTCAATACATTTTTTTGGCCAACTTGTTGAAATTAATGAAGAAGATTCGTTGAAATCTTTCTTCCGGCGGCCAGGTCTCCCAATTTCGGCCCTGCTGTTAAATGTTAATGATTCCTTATTCTGTAAGGTAAGGGTTGATCTAATACTTGTAAACCACAACCTTCAAGAAAGACCCTTGCTTTCACCGCCGGGATAATGCATTTCTGCAATACGAATTACCATGTTGTGCAATACGAGTTACCAACCGGGAACACCCCGCGTTGTTGTGTCACCGATTCTCTTCGATTTTCCGGAAAAGAAGAGGGCGTTTTCGGTTGCCTCCCGGACAACATGGAGCTGGTTTCAGGTATTCGGAAAACAGGAGCCTGAATGTCGGTGAAATCTATTTTTCGACGTGGCGCTGTTGGACATTACAACAGGTAATTTTTTTATAAGACCAGCCGCCCTCGAAATGATTCAAAAAGAGAGTTGTCTTTCATAAACGACTTCGGCCGCGTTTCCCGGTCAGGTTGCGATAATTCAGGGCAACGATAACGCAGAATATCAAACCTGCGAGTACTGCAATCTTTCCGTTAAAAGTAGGTCCGGCCGATGTGCTTCGCATAAGCCAGGTAATCACAAAGGCCGCGCCTGCCAACATGCCGAAACAGGTAATCCCGGCATCGATGTCTCCCTGGCCTGCCTTGATGACCTGTCTGAACGGGCAGCCGTCGATCATGACCGAGGCCAGCCCGACCAGAGTCATGGCCAGAAAGGTCCAGCCGTGTCCCAGGTGAGATGCCGGCTGACCATTGAGGCCGAGATGAAACTGACCACTGACCATGCTGAGGAGCATGGCGGAGACAAAGGCTGTAATTACGCCATAGAGCAGGGTAGTCTCACGGACCAGCAGAAAATTTCGAATCCCGCCGGTGATACAGAGGCCTGAACGTTGGGCCAGTCCTCCGATAACGAGGCCGATGGCCAGGGCAATAAGCAGAGGAGCACGCTGAGCCGCAGGGCCTGTTTCGCCCTGATGGATAAAGCCAGGTTTGAGGACGAGAAAGATCAGCAGCAACACGCCGATGGCCGGAAAGATGTAGCCGTTGATGACCGGCATCTGTTTCTCCCGGTCGAGAAACACCCCGGCCCGGATATATTTTGTTCCAATCCAGATCCCGAAAACCAGACCCAGGACAGCGGCAATCGCGGTCAGATCACCGGCTGCCAGGCGAAGTATCATCTTGATGGGACAGCCGATAAAGACGGCGCAGCCGACAATGATGAAAAATCCGAGAAAAAAACGGATGATAGGAGATGAGCCCCCTGTCACATGAAAGCGTTTGGTCTTCTGGGCCATGAAAAAAGAGCCGAGCAGGAAACCGACCAGCTCCGGCCTGATGTAACTCATTCGGATGTTGTCCTGCAACTGAAGGGCTCCGGCCAGGTTTTCCATAAAGCAGGAGATACATATTCCCGAATTTGCGGGGTTTCCGAGTAGAGTCAGGGTGACAGCGCCAAGGCCAAGAGCCGCCCCTGTAACAATTGCGAGATCGGGTAATTTAAATCGAGCCACTTATTCACACCCCCCGGCAATTCGGCGTTGCAAGTATAGGAGATCATCAATGGCGATAAGGATAGTCCTGTCATTGGGCTTTAATTTTTTCTCCCGTTGCAGTTTTCCTCTTGCCTGATTTACCAGGGTCAGCATTGTATCCCCGATGAAAAGCGGGGTTTTTTTATCCACATAATCCGGTTCTTGGTCCACCGCCGTCCGGTAACTGTGGATGGCTGCGGCAATCCGTCCCTGGGCGTATTCTATTTGGGCCTGATAAACATATGCCTGCGGATTATCCGGATGAGCAGCTCGGATTTCCTCAAGTTTTTTCATGGCCTGAGTGAATTTTTTCTGCTCCTGCAGCTTGATGACCTCTGCAAAAATTTCAGCATTCCGGGCAATCTTTTTTTCGTAATATTTTTTTATATCGATTTTTCCGGTTTCGCCCTTGCCGGCAGAACCTTGAGTCGACATCTGATGTTGAATCAGCATGCCGCCGGCAATCAACGACAGGAGAACCAGTGCGGTAATGCTTAGTTTTTGAATCAGATCCATGGCGCTTAAGCTGGAAACAAGAGCATGCAGGGCACTGTTGTCCAATTCTCCTTAGTAATAGCTGTTCAGATGTATAACTGCTCAAATGTTCGCAGGGACGTACCTGCCCGCTTTTTCAAAGTTCCCGGAGCCATCAGCTGGTTGTGTCACGTAGGAGCCCGCCCCCGGACATAGCCGTTCAAGCCAAGAATAAATATCATTGGCAGAAGCTAAAAGTAGGCTGGGCATTGCCCACCAAAAAAAGCTGCCGAACCCCATGCACTCTATATGTAGCAACGTCCTTCCGGCGAAGCAGCTATTATTATAACCCACTTTCTGCTGGTGGGCGGTGCCCACCCTGCACAAAACCGGTTTATCTTTTTGCCACCAATCGCCCGCAGGTAAGCGTAGACTCCGGGGGCGGGCTCCTACGGTATTCTTAGCCCCTGATATTATGGATAATTTGTGTTATCTT
>DRKH01000052.1 GCA_011051825.1 Desulfobulbus sp. | reverse complement strand
TTTTCAACCGGAGCAGGATACCTCTGCAGAGACTGCACGACGGGTTCTGTTTCAACTGTTCAAGGCCGGTGACCTCTGTCAGGAGATTACTGCCGGACTTGCCGATTTTAACGGACAGTTGCTGTTTTTTCTGGTGAAACGTTATGAAATAGAAACAGTTCGAAACCTTATCAAGGAAGTGGATCGCTATGTCGAGATCTTCCTTCAACAGGCCTACAGTCTGCGGCTGGAGATTCTTCCGCTGCTGGCCCGGTTACAAAAGAAGAAGAACCTGGACAAGCTTGTCCACTGTCATGAGTTGATGGAAAGAGAGCGACGGCGTACGCCCAATCTTCTCCAGACACGACGGGATACCCAGGCCGCTGCCATCCCCAAGCGGCTCACGACTTTTTTTGCGGAACAGGGAGGGCTGGACCGGTTGCTGCACCGGATTAACACCTCTTCCCTGCAGGTCTGGCAGAAGCTGCGCAGCCATTTGCGGGAACTGGAACGAAAAAATAATCGACTGCAGGATATCGGCCAACGAATTGAGGAAATTGCCCGGCTTGCCGAAACCGAAACAGCCGTTGCTTTTCTCAACGATCTCCTTGCACAGCCTTTGTCCGCTTTTGACCCCAATTACTGGGATAGATTAGAAAAAGCAGAACCACCAAGGCCGAAGAAACGTCTGCCCGCCACCTCGAGCTTTCCCAAACTCTTTCTCGGCCGGAAACAACGTTCCGAAACCCCTGTTCAATCTATGGATGAGGCCAAACTGGCCCTCCTGCGAGAATGGATTACCAGGAGAATTGTCGGCAGCGACGGCGAAAACAACCAGCTCTCCAGGGCCAAAATTGACGGTTTTGAAGACTTTGTCCGGATCGTTGAACTTTCCCGGGCCGGCCTGCTGGACGATGGTAAACGGTTGGCGCGCATTGATTTCAGCCTGCAACCGGGAGAAGCGGAAATTGTCCTTGCCGCTGATGAACAGCGGTTACGCTGCTGTGAAATGACGATTTCCCGTGTCCAGCCAAAATAGAGGTTGATTACCCGCAAAATTCAGCAGCAGCGGGATAGCATTATTGCATGTCACTGGTCACAGGATGAGTAACTATGTGTTTTGTCTACCTTAAACCCGTAAGTGATCGCACGGTCGAGTTTGCCTGCATGGAGGGGCCGTGCAGAGCATAATAGCTGTCAAGCTAAGGCGAATCCACTAACATATCAGCATGTTGTGTCAGGTAGGAGCCCGCCCTGCGGGCGATAATTATGTGTCATATTGATGTTTCTGTCAACCATCGCCCGCAGGTAAGCGTAGACTCCGGGGGCGGGCTCCTGCGGCATTCTTACCCCCTGATATTATAGATATTTGTGTTAGCTTGACGGCTTTGCCGTGTAGAGATAGAGTGCTCCTGAACAGTTACGTAAAAAGAACATTTGAATTCCATGGAAATAGAACTTGCAAAACTTTTAAAGCGAAATAGTGACCGGGTACAGGCAGTGTTGAATATCCTGCTTGAAAGCCCGTATTTCTATGCTGCCGACAACCTGAATCTGTTTTTGTTTTTGCGTCGATATCGTCGTGAGTTCACTGAATTTTTCAAACAATTTTACAGTTGGACCCTGTTGATCGACTCCAAATGTGCCCGGGTGTATAAGGCAGACTGGTATAACCGGGCCATTACCCCGAAAAATCGTTCCCTGTTTCAATTTACCAAAAGAGATGAATGCCTGGCGTTCATGATGCTGCTGGAGTTTTTTGAACAGCAGCTGGAGGAAAACGGGATGACGGTTGAGGATAAGCACAACCTGCGCTTTCATTTCGGCGATTTACTGGACTACAGTTACAAACGTTTCCAGGAGCTTTTTCATGAAAAACAGCAGCAGTATACCCAGGAATATGTTCGGGCAAAAATCTGGAAATCGGTTATGCCGGAGCTTGAAAAATATCGTTTTCTGACCAAAATAAAGCCACCGGAAGATCTCCAGGCCTCTGAACAGGAGCTGATTTACGAGGCCATGCCTGCACTGTACCATTATAACGGGGCCGCGTTGTCCCGTTTAATTCCGGAACTTACGGCGCAACAGGACGTGGAGGCATGAAACACACAACGTATCTCATCCGTGCTATCCGGCTTATTAATTTTCATAATTTTACCAATGAAACCATCATTCTTGAGGACGGCGGTCACCTGTTTCTGCTCGGTGATAACGGGTGCGGCAAGACGACGATCCTTGATGCGGTCCACTATGTCCTGACTGCAGGCCTGGCCATGGAGTGGAACTCCGCCGCCCGGATGACCGGTTCAAAACGGGATGGCCGACGGGTTCAGGGGATTGTCCTGCGCTATAATCTCGACACCGGGATTATGAACAGGAACGGAGCCATTACCTATGTGGCTCTTGAAATAATCGGCAGACAGGGAAAACCCTTGACCATCGGCGTCGGAATTTCCGCCACCGCTCTTGATGAACGTATCGGGTTCTGGGGTGTCATCCGGGAATGTCCCCTTGGCGAGATTTCTTTTTTGATTGAGGAAGACGGACGACAACGCCCTGCTTCCCGGCGGGAATTTAAACAACAACTCGGCAGCAGGCGCGGTTTTTTTAATAATCAGGCCGGATATCGGCGGGAAATTGGTGATCGACTCTTCGGCGGTAGCGAGACCTACCGGGATATCTGTCGTTTCCTTGCCATGGGCAAGGCCTATCGAGAAATATCCGCTGGAGCGGCCGACTACCATGCGCTGTTTAAAAAACTGCTTCCGGAACCAAGGACAGCCATTTTTGAACAGATTATCGATGCCCTGCGTACTCTGGATGAGTCACAGGCCATCCTTGATGACCTTGATCGTAAGCTCCTCTGGTTGAGTGGGCTGCAGGAGATCATAACCACCATTGCCGAACAGCGGCAGGCAATGTTGCGTTATGACTGGCTGGATTGTCGTTTTTCCCTGCACAAGACTGGCGAAGAACAGGCTGCGGTAACACAGAGGATATCCGACGGAGAAGAACAGCTGCTCCGTGACGAGGAAGAGCTTGCGGCACTGGCACGCAAGGAGCGGGAACTTGAGGAACGTCTTGAGACCCTCAAGGCCAAGGACGGCTCCGGACTGATCTTTCAGGAAAAACGGTGTCAGGATGAACTGGTCGAGAAAAAATGGTTTTTAGAGCGGGAAGCAGGGGAATTTCAAAAACTACGGACCCGTTTACGAAAGAGTGAAAAAGAGTCTGACCGTCTTCGAACTCAATGTATGAAGATGCTGTCGGGATGCCTGCTGGAACTTGCCGGCCGGGCTGTGAATCTTCCCTTTTCCGTCAGCCGGTTACAGGCGGAGCTTGATCGACTCAGTCGCCTGGAGAATGTGTTTGCCGAGCCGGATTTTTCTTTTTCTTTCAGAGAAGCGGTAGCATTGAGTGACTCTTATTTAGAAAAAGTCGGCCGAAACCTAACCCTGCTTCGACAACGGGAAACAGCGAACATTGATGATATCGAACTGCAGGAAAAACTATTGCAGGAGCTGGAGCAGCAAAGCGATTTTTTCCCGAATCTTGACAACTACCGGGACTGTCTGCACAGGATGCGGGAAAATGTTGTTAACCCGCGCCCTCTTTACCTGGGATTGGAATGGCAGGCAACGGTGAAAAAAAAGGAGCGGCAACGTATCGAGGAGTGTATCGGCGAAGATATTCTCGGGATCATGCTCTTGCGTGAAAGCGAGTATGCCAAGGCCAGAGAGATTGTGGTTGATTATCCGGGGCTGCGTATCAGTTCGACCGGCAGAATGGTTGAAATCCTGCCCGATTGGATGCGAGGTGTCTTTGATATTCAGGCTTCGGATCCTGACTGTCTTTGTTGCCTTGCCCTTGAAATGGAAAGCAGCAGTCTACAGCCGCAGGTCAGTCTTGTTCTCGGCAGGCCGCTTGTTGCCTTTCGCAGCCATGAACGCAGGCTGCACGGGTATCCGGCCCGGCTCATAGGTGGCGAGAGCCGGAAAAAAGCCCTGGCTGCCGAGATCCGCAAGGTCAAGGAGACCCTGCGCGATCTGGAGCGGGATAAACGGAAAATAGATAAAGAAATCCAGGCAGTGCTCCGGGAGCAGGAACAACTCTCCGGTTTTAAGTCTTTTCTCAATGAAAAATCAGTGGCCCTGCAGGGGCAGGCCCGTGAAGGAGCAACGGCCGAACAGGAACGGGCACACTGTCAAGAGCTCTTTGAACAGCAGAATGCCCGGGTTGTTCTCCGAAAGCGGGAGGTGGAGAATCTGCAACTGCGGCAAAAGGAACTGGCGCAGCGAATTGCCGGCGAGGGCCTCACCAACCTGGAGAGACGTATCAGGACGTTGAAAAAGAAAAAGGCGGCAAACCGACAGGCAACGGATACCCTGGTGGAAAAAGCAGGCGCCGGCAAGCATGCCATACAACAGCTCAAGCTGCAAGTGCAGCAGCTGGCTGCAGAGTTGAGTTCTTTTGAGGAGCAGAAGACGGCGACAGAAGAACAACTTCGACGGATGTTACCGGATGTTGAGGATCTTGGCCATTATATCCTCAAGACCAGAAAGGGCCAGCAGTTCAGAACCAGGGATGCCATCCGCAAGGAAAAAGAGCGAAGTCGGGATGCGGCCCTGACCGGGGCGGTGCAGGTCAAAGAGAAACTCAATGATCCGGAATTCGGCGGCGGCTTTCGTTTTGCCTATGACGAGGAAAACAATGAACTGTTTGATTTTCGCCAGCAACCGCTCTCCCTGATCATTGAACAACAGTCGACCGCACTTGCCGAACAAAAAGAGGTCATCAACGAACGGACCCGGGAGTTGTTTAAAAAAATAATCATGACGGATTTGATGCAATATCTGCGGGCTCATGTGGGTGAACTTGACCAGATGATCCGCAGGATCAATACCCTGCTCAAAGAACGGTCCTTTGGCGGACAGCGGTATCGGTTTCGCATCCGGCCGCTTGATCAGTTTCAGCATCTCATCACTATCATAAAAAAAATCAGCCCTTTTGATCCAAGTGCCGAAAAGGAGTTGGAGCGATTTTTTGACGATCACCGTGAAGCAATTATCGCCACTGAAGCGGGCAGTATCCCCGAGGAGCTGGATTACCGGAACTGGTTCCGCTACGAGATGCGGGTGTCTGCCGTCAGTGATCAGGGCGTGGTTATGGATCGTAAAAATAAAAGCATTGGATCGGGTGGTGAGCAGGCGGTCCCCAACTATCTGTTGATACTTACCGTCGCCCATTTTCTGTATCGAGGAAAAAAAACAAAGCTCCATACCCTGCTTTTTGATGAGGCATTTTACGGCATTGATGCCGGGCGACGTGATCAGATTCTCGGGTTTGCCACCGATCTTGGTCTGCAGCTGTTCATCGCTTCGCCCGACCAGGATGGCGTACGGAGGGAGGTACGGAATTCCACCACTCTTTTGGTGAAAAAGGATCGGAATTTTGATGTTCACCTTTATCCCTTCCACTGGAGAAATCCACAGGGGCGACAGATTGATCTCTTTGCCGGACCGGAAAAGCCGGTGGCCTATGATGAGGAGCTCTGATGGAGAGCGAGGAATTCCTTGACCGGATATTCGTCAAGATTGTCCGGCGTTATGAACGTAAAGGAAAACTGAGCGGGAGCATGAAACTGGGGCAGGCCCTCTCCAGCCGGGAGAGAGCGCTGCTGAGTAACTTTTTTGGTCTTGATCCCCTCCGGATCAACGCCCGGGAAGAGGTTCGGCTTTCTTTTGACAAATTACTGGAAAACGGCACCGGACAGCAGTGGTTGAATAGAATTGCTGATCGGCTGGGGTGTTCCATCGCTCCACCTGTAGAGCGACATGGTTCCAGCCCTGCCCGAATCCTGTGCTCCCGTCTTTCTCTGGCCTTCCCGGAACTTGAACCGCTTACAGCCGCTCTAAAAGAGGACTCTACACCCCTTGAACGCATGTTTGCCGGCAAGGCGCAAGAGACTGTTGGCGAGTACTGTTTTCAGGCTGCGGAAACGGTGCGCTTTCTGCTTGGCAACAGTGAGCCGATGACCATTTCCGAGCTGGGCGCTCGTTTCTGTGGCGACAGCAAGCGACTGCGTCAGGGGAAATTGCGTACCCTGGTTATGGAGTGGCTGCGGATATGCAGTCCGGATGGCGACCTCCTGGAGGAGGAAAGCGATCTCCTGTCCCGCTACCATGTGCTCAGCGACCGGTTGACCGTACATGCCGTTTTTTACGGTCCGGTTATTTATGAGAAGGATGGTACGGTGTTCGACTGGATTTTTCGGTTGTACCAGCAGGGTGAACCTGCAACAATCGGCTGGTCAACCCTTCAGAACATTGACCGGATATACTGGTATGACGATGAACCTCTCCCGTTGATCTGCTGTGAAAACGAGGCCCCGTTCAGCAAACTCATGCGGGAGAAACAGCAGCAGGGTATTTTATTTACCAGCGGCTTTCCCGGGAGTGCGGTCCAGAAGCTCTATCAGCTGCTTGCTCCACG
>DRKH01000051.1 GCA_011051825.1 Desulfobulbus sp. | reverse complement strand
TTCCCGGCCGTTATCCGACCGTACCGAGTTCACTTTGCCTTTCACCGAGTCTGGAGTAACTTTTCTGCACTTTCAGGAAGGCTTCAAACTTACGCTGGGTGTCTATCATCATGACCATCTCTTCAACCATGTTTACGTTTGAACCTTCCAGGCTTTTCTGGACAACGGGTGAGTCATAGGTCGGCCTTGATGTGACACCGGGTTCAGCTCTGAACAGCCCGTCTCCAGCCTTTGACAGCCGCTGCGGGTCGCTGACCGAAAAGACCTGAATCCGCTCACCGCTGGGAGTCGTATCCAGGGTAATGGCGCCGGATTCATCAATTGAAATTATTTTTCCGGCGGTATTGATGAGCTGAATCGGGTTGTTTGATTCGTTGAGAACAGTAAAACCCTGGGCGGTTTTCAGCATGCCGTTGGTGTCGGTAAAGAAATTGCCGTTACGGGTATAGAGCGTTTCACGACCGCGCTGGACTTTGAAAAAACCCTTCCCGGAAATAGCGACATCAAGAGGCCGGCCCGTCTCCATGAGCGGGCCCTGGGTAAAGTCTGTCCCGATTTTACGTATGCGGTTATAGTTGATTCCGCCGGTCTTGGAAACCTGTTGACTCCCCTTCAGCATTGCCTCAAAACTGATACGGTTTTTCTTGAATCCGGATGAGTTGACATTGGCAAGATTGTTAGAGATATTTGCCATGGCCTGCTCTCTGGAGATGGCCCCGCTCAGTGCGCTGTATTTTCCTGATACCATGTTGTCTGCGATTCCCTGTTTCTCTTGTTCGCCGGTTCCAGAAACGAACAGGCGTATGCAACTGCCATATTCTGTTTCGGTCTTTTCCGGTAATTTCTTAAATGTATTGTTTGCCCTGTTGAAACTATCGAGGTCGGGGCAAGACAACCTGCAATACCTTGGTACGTTTCCGGACTGGCTGCCACTGAACAGATGCGGCCGGTTCCGTAACCGTTCACCGGGATGGCATGCCCTTGGCATTACATCCAAACTGTAAATGTTTACCAGTGCTCCATATTCGTTCAGGTAAGCGAAGCGAAGCAGAGACTCCGATAGCCCTGCTATGTGAGGAGGTCTGATCGGACGAAGATGGGGTGCTGGTGAACGTTTAGCCGGTTCCTGCATTGAATTTAACTGGAGCCCTGTTCATTACCGACAGCCGCTCAGCTCACAGAGCCGGACGAGTTGAGAGGCCTCGGTTGTCGAAATATCGAGGATCTCGGCGATCTCTTCCGCATTCATTCCCTTGGCAACCAGGCTTGAAAAAAAAGTATATTTTTCCGGAGGTCCTCCCCGTACACCTGCCTGCAGCTCAAGCCTGGTTTTCTGGAGCCTGGTTGTCATTGTCGCCTGCGACAGCGATGCCGCAAAGCGGGCAGGTTCCTCTTCCTGGAGGACATCTTCCAGTGCTGCCTGGACTTTTTCCCGCAAGGTTCGGATTTTCTGCTGCTCTGCAGTTCTCTTTTTCTGCAGCAGCAGTGCAGTCAGGCAACAGGCAACCAGAACGAAGGCTGTGGCGTAAAGGGACGTATTCATGATTTTTTTGTCGGCTTAATATGGCTCTTCATTATCATATAGATCTGCATTTATGAGTTTGACCCGCAGTTTGGTCAGTGCCTGGCTGTGGAGTTGAGAAACCCTGCCCTCGGTGACTCCGATAACCTCGGATATCTCTTTCTGGGTCAGTTCTTCATAATAGTACAGGGCAATAACCAGTCGTTCTTTTTCGGAAAGTTCTTCCAGGATGTCGGCTATGATGTAGGTCATCTCCCGGGATTCGATCATGTCCAGCGGCGTCGGCCCGTCTACATCCTGCAGGCTGTCAAGAAAGTTTCTGCCCTCACCGGTATGGTCCAGGGTCTCATGGAGGCTGACGCAGCCGAGATGGGACACCTTGCCCAGCAGCTCATGGTACTCGTCAAGGGACATGTCCATGGCTTCCGCCATTTCATTTTCGTCCGGTGAATGGCCGAGTTTTCGTTCAAGTTTGAGCATGGTCTGGGTCAGGTTCCGGTTTTTTTCCCGCAGTGATCTTGAAAACCAGTCCAGTTTCCGCATTTCGTCATAAATAGCGCCTCTGATGCGATATTCAGCAAAGGTTTTGAATTTTGTGCCTTTGGTTGGGTCGTATTTTTTGGCGGCATCAACCAGGCCGACCATGGCTGCGCTGGTCATGTCGTCTCTGGTCATAAACGAGGGTACCTGGGGCACCATCCGCTGCACCACAAGATTCACCAGGGACATGTTTTCCCTGATCAGTTGTGAGCGATCATCGAGTGGTGGTACAGGCGGGTAGATCATTTTCGGTTCAGGTTTTGGATTTAAGGTTTTTGTTCAAGATGCTGGTGCCCCTGCCGGCGTTTTTTGCAACTGCCCAGGGGCGCTCTTGAGCAGTTATGCTTTTTTTTTTACCCCTTATTGCCGAAGTCCAGCAGGCGTTTCCAGAAAAACTGGATGGAGCCTTTTGCCTCCATTGACTGGGGTTCCTGGAGGAGATTGCGGGCCAGGGATTCAAAGGCTGAGCTGGTTTTTGATTCCGGGAACAGTTGAACCAGAACCTGCTGTTTTCTGATTGCATCAACCATCTGTCTGTCTTTTGGGATCGAGCCCATGTAATCAATGGATATGTCCAGGTATCTGTTGGCCACCATGGTCAGTTTACGATAGACATCCAGTGCCTCTTCTTCACTCTTGATAAAGTTGACAATCAGATTGAAGTGCTTTTCATGGTACTGGTTGGAAAGGAGCTTCATGAGGGCATAGGCATCTGTAATTGCAGTCGGCTCGGGCGTGGTGACCACCAGGATTTCCTGGGCGGCGGTGTTGAAATAGGTCACGTTTTCCGAGATGCCGGCCTCGGTATCGATAAGGACGAAGTCAAAGTCATTATGCATGGAGTCCAGGGCATCGAGCAGTCGGAGTTTTTGCTGTGAATCGAGCCGGGTGAACCGTTGTACCCCGGAACCGGCCGGCAGAATTTTTATTCCGAGTGGTCCTTCGACCAGGATGGACTGCAGGTCGCTGTCACCGGCAAAGAAGTGGTTGAGGTTATGACTCGGGGCAAGGCCGAAAACCACGTCGATATTGGCCAGTCCCAGGTCGGCATCCAGAATCAGGACCCTTTTTCCCAGTTTTGCCAGCAGTACGGCAGTGTTGGCAACGACAGCGGTTTTGCCGACACCGCCTTTGCCACTGGTTATGGAAAATACTCTGGTCGCGGACTGTGCACCGTCCCCGCCCATGTTCGAATCTTTTTTCATCGCCCGCAGGGTACCGGCCTGATCCATGGGGCGAACCTCTTGCTCAACCATTGTTCAGGTTCCTGTGGTTGTTTAGAATAAGTTCTGCAATCGTTCTCGGATCGGGTGTGATGATATCTTCAGGGACCCGTTGTCCATTGGTAAGGTAGGCTATCGGCGCATTGTATTTATAGTGAATGTTCAGGAGCACGCCCAGCGAGCTGCACTCGTCGATTTTGCTGAAAATCAAATGACTGATCGGCAGGCGGGAAAAACGATTGATAGCCATTTCAAGTTCCGTTTCCCGGCTGGTCGCCGACAGGAGCAGGTAATTTTCCAGACCGAACCCGGGCCCGAGGAAGGTGGCCATCTCCTCAATTTCCAGGCTGTTGCCGGGGCTGCGGCCGGCTGTGTCAATTAATATGAGGTCACAGTCACGGTGTCTGGCAAGGGCGAGTTCAAGGTCACGGGGTTTAATGACGACCTCAACCGGCAGATGCATGATCTCACCATACACCTTGAGCTGTTCCACTGCGGCAATGCGGTAGGTATCGATGGTGATGAGCGCCACTTTACCACGAAACGTGTTGAGATAACCGGCAGCCAGTTTGGCAATAGTGGTTGTCTTGCCGACACCGGTCGGCCCGACCAGACAGATACGCTTCTGACCTTCCGGACGGGAGGCGATGGGGGGAGAAACGGTAAAGAGTCTGGCAAGGGCATCGGTGAGGACGGAATTCAGGTCATCCTGTGCCGGGGATACCACCGTGCCCGATGAGTCCCGGGTAAAACGGGAAACAAGTTCGGCCACCTGTCGGTTGATCCCCCGGCTGCGCAGGAGTTGGACCACGGGATCGGTCGGTGTGTTTTCAGTCCTGTTGATATATTCAGGTTCAACATAGGGGCTGCTTACCCGTTCCGTGTCCAGGCTGCCTATCCGCTGGGATAATCCATGTATGATGCTGCGCAGTTCACTGATTTCAGCGGAGAGCACGCGCGAGTCGGGCTCGGTTGTCCCGGCGTCTGGCCGAGGACGTTGCTCAAACTGCGGTTTACGGTCGGGCGGTCCCTGATTCCAGACTTCCCGGTAGGTGATATCTTCCTGCGCAACCGGTTGTCGGCTGTCTGGAGTTGCCTTTGAAGCCGGGGGCGGTGTTTTCATTTTCTCTTCCTCCCAGGCGGAGTCTACTGCAGCGGTTATCTCAAGGGTGGGTTTCCCGAGAACGCCGAGTTTTCCGTTGCGCAGGGTTCTGGTCGACAGGATTAAGGCATCAGGGCCCAGGGCCTCTTTCACTTTTTTCAGACCGCTGTTCATGTCACTGGCTTCAAAGACCTTAACTTGCATCGATGGTTACCGTTCCGATAGATTTGATTTTCATGTTGGCTGCAATTTCATTGTGCGAAAGGACGGCCAGGCTGGGGAAGTACCGTTCAGTCAATCTGCGCACATGGGGGCGTATCTGCGGAATAACCAGCAGTACCGGCTGTTCTCCTCCGCTGAAGTTTGAAACCAGGGTGCTCAGGCTGTCCAGAATTTTCTGGGCAACCTTGGGGTCGAGGGCCAGGAAGTTCCCGTGTTCACGGTGCTGGATCGAGTTCTGGATTATCTCCTCCACGGCCGGGTCCATGGTCACCACTGAAATAGTCCCGTCGGCCTGGACATGGGCTGCCGAGATCGAGCGTGAAAGTGCATGTCGGACATATTCGGTCAGTACGTCGGTGTCCTGGGTCATGGGCGCATAGTCGGCCATGGTTTCGAGAATGGTACGTAAATCGCGGATGGAAACCCCTTCTCCAAGCAGGTTTTGCAGAACACGCATGATGTTGCCCAGGCTCAGAACATTGGGGACCAGTTCTTCGACCAGTTTAGGATATGTTTTGGACAGGTTGTCGATCAAATTCTGAGTTTCCTGGCGACCGAGAAGCTCATGGGCGTGTTGTTTTATGATTTCACTGATATGGGTGGCCATGACCGTGGTACAGTCGACAACGGTATACCCTGCTATCTGCGCCTGTTCACGTCGGTCTTCAGTGATCCAGATGGCGGGCAGGCCAAAAGCCGGTTCTTCGGTGGGGATGCCTTTGATGGTTTCCGTGACCGTGCCCGGATCCATGGCCATATAGTAGCCGGGCATCATTTCGGCCGTTGCGATCTGGACGCCTTTGAGACTGATGGTATACTGGTTGGGGCTCAGTTGCAGGTTGTCCTTTATGTGTACCGGTGGAACAATAAATCCACTGGTCAGGGCAAACTGTTTACGGATGGACTGGATGCGCGTCAGCAGCTCTCCGTCCTGGGCCGCATCAACAAAGGGGATCAGGCCATAGCCCACCTCAAGTTCGATAAGATCGACATTGAGCATCTGTTCGTAATCTTCATCGCCTTCTTCCACCGGTTCCGGGCGTTCAATCAGTGTCTCCGCCGCCTTCATCTTTTCCGCCTGATCAAGCCGGTAGGCAACAAAGGAAAGGGCCGCGGACAAGGTCAGGAAGGGAAGAATGGGCAGGCCCGGGATGAGGGCAAAGAGGAGCAGGATTCCGGCGACCGTCCACAGGGCCTTTGAATAGCGGACAAATTGTTTTTTCAGTTCGTCGCCGAAATTTTCCTTACCGGCGGAACGGGTGACCAGCATACCGGCAGCGGTGGAAATAATCAGGGCCGGTATCTGCCCGACAAGGCCGTCGCCGATGGTAAGGATCGTGTAATTCTGGGCCGCCTCGGCCATGGGCATTCCTTTCTGCATGACCCCGATGATGAACCCGGCCCCGATGTTGATCAGGGTGATGATGATCCCGGCAATGGCATCGCCCCGGACAAACTTTGAGGCACCATCCATGGCCCCATGGAAGGTGGCCTCATCCGATATCTCATCACGGCGGCGACGGGCTTCGGCCTCATCGATAAGGCCGGCATTCAGATCGGCATCAATGGCCATCTGTTTACCCGGCATGGCATCCAGGGCAAAGCGGGCCGCAACCTCGGCGATTCGACCGGCACCTTTGGTGATAACGATAAAGTTGATAATAACCAGGATGATAAATATCACCAGCCCAACCACAAACGAACCGCCGACCACAAACTGACCAAAGGCTTCAATTACGGAGCCGGCGGCATTCATACCCTCATTTCCGTGCAGGAGGATCAGCCTGGTGGAGGCGACGTTTAAGGACAACCTGAACAGGGTCGTGGCCAGCAGCAGAGAGGGAAAGATGGAAAAGTCCAGGGCCTTGTCGGTGTACAGGCTGATAATTAAAATCAGGATGGCCAGGGTAATGTTGAGTGACAGGCACAGGTCGAGGATCATGGGCGGCAGGGGAATGATCATCAGCATCAGGATGCCGACAATTCCAAGCGATGCCCATATGTCGCTGCGTTTGACCAGCTCCTTGATCTGCAACTGGTCAAACAGTGTCTGTGCTCGGGTACTCTCCATGTGGTTTGTATATGTCAGGGTTCGGGTTGCGTACCTTTGAGTGAATAAACGTAGGCCAGTATTTCAGCCACGGCCTTAAACAGTTCTTCCGGTATGGTCTGGCCGATTTCAACTTTTGAATGCAATAATCTTGCCACGGGCGGGTTTTCCACCAGGGGAATATTGTGTTCTCTGGCCAGTTCGCGGATTTTAGCCGCTACAAGTTCCTGTCCTTTTGCCAGAACAACGGGGGCATCCATGGCATTGTTGTCATACTTTACAGCAACGGCCAGCCGGGTCGGGTTGGTGATGACAACGTCGGCTTCAGGGACTGCGGCCATCATCCTGCTCCGGGCCATCTGCTGCTGGATGGAACGGATTTTTGACTTTATGTGCGGGTCGCCCTCGGTGTCCTTAAATTCCTCTTTCTGTTCCTGTTTGGTCATCTTCATTTTTTCCTCCATCTCCCATCGCACAAAACCGTAGTCGAGAGCGGCAAGAAAAATCATGACGCCTGAAACCTTGGCCATGATCAGGGTTGCGGTACGGCCAAGGAAATGGAGTATCTGGGCCATGGTCATGTCGGTCAGGACAAGGGCATGGCTGAATTGGCCCTGGATCGTTTTAAAGGCAATCCAGCCGATCAGTATAACCTTGAGCAAGGACTTTATGATTTCAATAAAAGATTTTTTGGACACAAACTTGGCCATTCCCTTGATGGGGTCAAGTTTGTTCAGGTCCGGGGTCAACGGCTCGGTGGTAAAGAGCCAGCCGATCTGCATAATGGTTGCAAGAAAGCCGGTGACCATGGCAACTGCAAAGAGGGGAAGCATGATAACGGCTATTCCCTTAAACAGGAAAAAGACAAGCTGCATCAGGGCGGGCGGGGTGATCGGGTACTGGCAGCTGGTGGCCCAGACGGTTGAGATAAGTTCGGTCAGGTCCTGCCAGAAATAGGGGGTGTAAAACATCCAGAAGAGCAGGAGAATGGTAAACATCGCTGCAGTCTGCACTTCACGGCTCTGGGCAACCTGACCCTTTTTACGAAAGTCTTCTCTTCGTTTCGGGGATGCCGCTTCAGTGCGTTCACCGGATGGGGTGTCTTCGGCCATTTCTTAGGGGGCAGGGGCAAGAGAATAGGGGTTAGGGCTCAATTCAGAGGATACTGTTGCAAGCATCAGGCCTGAACAATACAAGAAAAGTGCGTTGTGTTAATGTGTTGAAAATGAAGATATTGTTGTAACAGAAAGCAGTGAGGTCAGAGCATCTGAAAGAGGCGGAGGAAATTTTCGCCCAAGGTGTCAAATTCCCGACTCAGCATGAGTGGCAGAATGTTGAGTGTCAGGCCGATGACTATAAGGGCAAGGCCGATGTTGATGGGAAAGGAGAGCATGAAGACATTGAGCTGGGGAAAGACTCTGGCCAGGATACCGAGAACCAGGTTGGAGAGCAGGAGCAGGGCCAGTACCGGGGCACTGAGTTTCACACCGAGCAGAAACATATGACCGGTCATATCCATAAGCAATGATACCGAACCGCCTGTAAAATCAAGAGTACCGGGGGGCAGCAGGATGTACGAGTCGACAATGGCCTTGAAGAAAATCTGATGAATATTGAGGGCAAGAAAGATGAGAATGGCCATGACATTGGAAAACTGGCTCATCAGGGACAGCTGCTGTGAGGTCTGCGGATCAAAAATATTTGCTGCCGCAAAGCCCATCTGGTAACCGACAATGGTGCCCCCGAAGCTGACAGCGGTAAAGATAAGCTGGGCAGCAAGCGCGAGCAGCAGGCCTATAAGCACCTCATTGATCAGCGTGAGACCGAATTCGATCAGGCTCAGTTGTATGTGAGGGGTGTAGGGTGCCATCAACGGGAAGAGAAGGAGCGCGGTTGCAAACCCAAGCCCGATCCTGACCTGTGCAGGAGCCTGTTTGCTGTTGAATACCGGGATTGCGGCAACCAGGGCCATGACTCTGGCCAGGCAGAGGAGAAAGTTTTGAAACTGCTCTATGGGAACGAGCTGGATATCCATGTTTTTTTCAGTCCCTCTAACGCCACGGGAGTATGTCCCAGTCAACTGAAACCTGACAGCTGAAACCAGGCGCCTGAATTTATCGGCCCACTGTGGCGATAGAGGTGAAAATCCCGGCGGTAAAGGTGAGCAGCAGATTCATAATCCAGGGGCCGAAGATCAACAGGGTTACAAAGACCGCGACAATCTTAGGGATAAAGGTCATGGTCTGTTCGTTGATCTGGGTAGCGGCCTGAAAAATACTGACGATAAGGCCGACAACCATTGCCGCAAGAAGCATTGGTCCGGAGGAAAGGAGAACGGTTTCTACGGCTTTTCTTCCTATGTGGACAACGGTTTCAGGACTCATTTTGTCAGGTGCCAGGTCTTAGGTTTCAGTTATCAGTTGTTAGAAATCAGGTAACTGTTCAGGAGCACCCCATCTCTGCACGGTCAGGCCTGATTCACATAGGAATCACTATAGTCCACAGGCCTGACTGCACAGATATGGAGCACTCCTAAACAGTTACAGGTGGTGGTTGGGCTAGTTTTCTGCCCCTACCTGAATAGTTACGAAATCAGATCAGCCGAAACTTTGTATTAAGGAACCGACCACCAGGTGCCAGCCGTCAACAAGAACAAACAGCAGCAGCTTAAACGGCAGGGAGATGACAATGGGCGGCAGCATCATCATACCCATGGACATCAGCACCGAGGCTACGATCATATCAATGACCAGAAACGGGACATAAATCATAAATCCCATCTGAAAGGCCAGCTTGAGTTCGGACAGCATAAAGGCCGGAATCAGGATCGTGGTGGAAATATCCTTTCTGTCGGTGGGTTGCTCTTTTTTGGTTATGTCGATCAACAGTTGTAATTCACTTTCCTGAACCTGGGAAAACATGAACTCCCGCATGGTCTCCATGGCCTTGTCCAGGGCTTGTTTCTGGGTGATCTGTTGTTCCAGATAGGGCTGCAGAGCACCGGTGTTGATCTTGTTAAAAACCGGTGACATGACAAAAAAAGTCAGAAACAGGGAGAGCCCGATGATAATCTGGTTCGGCGGCATATTCTGGGTGCCCATTGCCTGGCGGACAAACCCCAGAACGATGACGATCCGGGTAAATGCAGTGGTCATCAACAGGATGGCCGGAGCGACGGAGAGGATGGTCAGAACAAACAGAACCTGCAGGGCGGTGGAAACTTCCTGGGGGGTGGCAGCGTCCTTTACTCCCAGGGAAAGGGTGGGCAGGTTAACGGCCCGGGCCACGTCAGGGAGCAGGAGAACGGCCAGAAATATGAGGGCGAGACGTTTCACTGTTGCTGGGCCAGCAGGGCGTCGAAATCGGAGTGTTCGGCGGCATCTTCCGGGTAGTCGGTCAGCAGCTGTATCCGACCTCCTCCAATGCCGAGAAGCATGACTTTGCCGCGTACTTCCACAAGGGCCAGGGTGGTTTTGGGCATAATCTGACGAAGTTCGAGCACGTTGATGGTTCCCTTCTGCATGCGGCCAAGGCCAAAGCGTTTTCGTACCAGTCCAAAGAGTATCAGGATCACGCCTATGACAATCAGCAGGGCCCACAACATGCGCAACAGGCCCGATTGCATGGTGAACGCTTCGGCGGCCTGGGCGGAACCGGCACCAAGAAGGAAAACTATGATGGATAAAAAGAAAATTTTCAAGGGGTTACCCGAGTTTGGAAATTCGGTCCGACTGGCTGACCACTTCCGTCAGTTTAATCCCGAATTTATCACCGACTTTGACGGCCTCGCCCCGTGCAATCAATCTGGAGTTAACATAGAGGTCCAGCGGGTCTCCGGCAAATTTGTCGAGTTCGACAACATAGCCCTCGCCCATCTGCAGAAGATCTTTGAGCAGGATGCGGGCACGACCGACTTCTATCGACACCTGCAGGGGTACGTCGAAAAGAAATTCAAGATCGCGTCGGACGTCACCGGCGTCCTGTTCATTGACAGGCCTGTTCTTCGGACTGGTTTCCTCGAGCAGTTCAGCCGTTTCCTCCGGCTGCAGGGTCTCTGCAGAGTTCATCTGGTCAGTGGTCTGAGCGGGTTCCATAGTTTACTCCTAAGCGGTTGCTGAATGGACCGGTGATATGGAAAGCCTTCTTTCCATTGCGTTCACCGGGCACAGCAAAGAATTTTGGTTTATCTTCTACCAGAATATCAAGAGGCCGGTCCGGATCATATCCAAGATCGACAATGTCGCCGTCCTGCAGTTGCATGATTTCTCGAATACTCATGGAGATAGTACCGGATTGCGCGGTGATCGTGCAGCTCATCTCGAGAGCCTCTTCGGCAAAGAAATTACCCCAGGTGTAGGCATTCTGGGTAACGGAAACGATTTCCTTGAACTTCTCCCGCATCGGTTCCAGGGTGAGATACGGGATGATGAGGCGCAGTTGTCCGGCCGGTTCATTTGCCGACGTAACATGAAAGGTACTGACGAGAACTTCGGTTTCGGCGTCAACTATGTTGACCAGCCGGAAATTATTTTCCACCTTGATCAGCTCAGGTTTCATCTGAACCACCGGGGACATGGCTCGACTGAGGTCCGACGTCAGGCCGGTCATGGTATTTTTCAGGACATTGACCTCTATGGTCGTCAGGTTCCGTTCCAGGGCCAGAAGCTCATTGGCGCTTGAAGAGCCAAGCATGATTTCGAGCAGGGTAAAGGCCAGCAGGTTGTCAAAGTGAAACAGGCACCCGTGTTTCAGGGGATCGGTACTGTAGATGCCGATGGCCCCCTGGTTGTTCAGCTCCATCAGGCTGCCCTGGAAGTTGGAGGTGACGATATCTTCGCGCTCAACCTGAAAAGTCCGTTGCAGGGTGTTTGTCAATGTTGTCCCGAAGTTCCGGGCAAAAATATCAAGAACAATGTCCAGGTTGGGGATACGCATCTCCCCGCTGGTATCGTCACGGTTATAGAGCTCGAACAGGTCAACTTCATGGGCGATCTTCGGTATTCCATAGCCCGGTCCGCGATCCTCAATGGAGTCTACATTGATTGCGCCGGTCTTGATCGCCGACAGCAGGTCGGTGATTTCTTCTTTGCTGAGAATAGGTTCCACAATTTTCCCTGTTACTGGACTACAAAATCCGTCAGGTAGACGTTTTTAACACGGCCTGTTTTTAAAAAAGAGTTGATCTTGTTTTTGATTTCGGCCTTGAGTTGTTTCTTCCCCTGCAGGTCCTGGAGTTCTTCAAAGGTTTTGTTGCCGATAAGCAGCAGGATCGCGTCGCGAATCTGCGGCATTCGTTTGTTTGCCTCTTCGAGAACAGCGTCATTGTTTAATTCCAGGGTCAGGGAGGCCTTGACGTAATGGGTTCCCTCTTCGCTGATGATATTGACGATAAATTCGTTGATGTCAACCATCGGCCCGATGTCCGCCTCTTCACCGGGAGCAGGTTGGACCATCTCGACCTGTTCATTTTTGACCTCTTCCTCAGGGGGTGGTTTTTTGAGGACAAGAAAGTATACCGCTGCGCCAATGCCAAGCAGCAGGACAACACCTGCAGCTATAAGGATGATCAGCTTCTTTTTTCCGCCGGTACCTTCTGCCTGTACATCTTTTTCTTCTTTTTCCGCCATTGATATTCTCCAGAGATGTACGACTTAAAAAGGTATCGGGCTTCCCTGACTTTTGTCACGGTTTGAGGTCTTATTGCTTCGCAGGACAAAGTCGACCCGTCTGTTTTTTGCCCGGTTTTCTTTTGAAATATTTGGAACGACAGGGCGTGTCCGGCCATAGCCTACAGCTGACATTCTATCCATTGAAAAGAGTTTACCCCGGTTATAAAAGCGCATAACCGAGACCGCACGTTCGACGGAAATGTCCCAGTTCGACAGCTTGGAGCCCTGTATTTTTGTATTGTCGGTATGCCCTTCAATACGAAGGAGCATGGGCAGCGGACGAATAATGTCGGCGACTTTGCGCAGCAGGGGGTAACTCGATGGATTCAGTTCGGTCTTGCCGGGGTCAAACAGAACCGTATCATTAATACGCAGGATAATGGTATCGTTATCTTTTTGGATCAGCTCCACCTGCTCGTTGAGTTTGGTCAACTCAATATCGGTCTTGATCCGTTTGTAGTATTTACTGACGGTTTCCTGCGGGATCGGGTTAAACTTGGCGACCGGCGGTGATGGAATGATCGGCAGGCTGAACTGTTTCGGCGCGGCCTTGGTCCGCCAGCCAAAGGCATCCTTGATCGAGGTCTTGGCCTGGATGAATTTGACCGGATCCATACTGGCCATGGAGAGCAGAAGGACAAAAAAGGTGAGCAGCAGCGTGACCAGATCGCTGAAGGTCGTCATCCACATCGGCGCACCGGCCGGACATTCAGGTTCTTTTTTTGCCATGGCTCAAGCCTTATTTGTTAAAGACGGATTCCCGCAGTTTCGGGGCAATAAAGGCATGGAGTTTCTGTTCCATCACCCGTGGGTTTTCTCCGGAGAGGATGGAGCCCATACCCTCAACAATAATAGTTTTCTGCAATAATTCCGTTTTTGAGCGGGTTTTCAGTTTGCCGGCAATGGGGAGGAAGATGATATTGGCAAGAACGGCACCATAGAATGTTGTAAGCAGCGCCACGGCCATGGCCGGACCGATCGAAGAGGGGTCACTCATATTCTGCAGCATCTGAACAAGACCGATCAGGGTACCGACCATACCCATGGCCGGAGAGATGGCACCCAGGGATTCGAAAATGGACACCCCGAGGGAATGGCGCTCCTGGATATAATCGATTTCCGTATTCAGCATGCCTTTGAGATCATCCGGTTCCTGACCGTCAACTGCCATCTGCAGGGCCTTGACCAGGAACTCGTCATCAATGGTGTCAATGGAACTCTGCAGGGAAAGGATGCCTTCTTTGCGGGCCTTGTTGGCAAATTCCATCAGCTGTTCCAGCAGGTTGGTGTTGGTTTCCTTGAACAGAAAGGCCTTTTTTGCAACATTGACCGCGCTGAGCACGTCACTGAGAGGAAAATTGACCAGGGCCACACCGGCGGTGCCGCCAAAGACGATAAGCACTGACGGAATGTCAATAAATATGCTTAAACTGCCCCCCTGAAGAATGGCCATGAGCATGAGGCCAAAAGAGGCAAACAGTCCTATTAATGTTGCTATATCCACGTAGATCTTTCCGGCAAGAGGAGAAATTCCTGATTAAAAAAGTGATGAGCTTTTCATGTACCTGCATCCGCGGGCTCTGTTTTCTCCAGTGTACATGCAGAGCCGGGGTTGTGTCAAAAGGAACTTTGCAAGGAAAATGCCAGGATCGACAAAAACAATTGTCCAGACTATCCCCTCGGGTTTAAGGAGTTTTTTCCTGAAAATAAAAAAGGCCGACCTGCCGAAAATCGGCGGGCCGGCCTGGTGTCATTTTTTTGACGGAAGGGCTATCGTTTCAGGTTGATCAGTTCACCTAACATTTCATCAACAGTTGAAATGATTTTGGAATTTGCCTGAAATCCACGCTGGGCGGTGATCATTTTTACAAATTCCTGGCCCATGTCGACATTGGACTGTTCCAGTGAGTTGGTAAACAGGTTGCCCAGTTCAGGTCCGGGCAGCCCCACCCGTGGATTACCTGAATTGGCATTGGCGGTAAACAGGTTGGAACCGGCCAGTTCCAGGCCGTTGGGGTTTTTGAATTTTCCGAGGACAAGGGCGGCAATGTTGACCTGGGTTCCATTGGAGTAGCTGGCAACCACGACACCATCCTCATTGATGGCGACGTTGGTCAGGTTGCCGGCGCCGAAACCATCCTGATCCTGACCGATCACCACGGAATCGCTGTCATACTGGGTCATGTCAAAGGTCAGAGCAATGGCCTGGTTCTGGGCGGAACCGTTTCCCCAGTTACCGATTACGATATTCTTAATAACCGGATTGGGCTCACCGTCACCATCGGTGTCCGGCAAGGTACCGTCAGGGTTAAAATTAAAGGCAGGCGGAAGGGCTGTCGGGTTGAGCAGGTCTCCGTCGACGGTGTAGGCGGACGACCAGCTGTTGGCGGCGGTGTCCTCAAGTCTCCAGAAAACCGTTATGAGATGAGGTTCACCCAGGGAATCAAAGACCTGTGATGAAGCGCTGTAGTTGAAGGTCGTGGTGTCCGCCGGATCAATGGCACCCACCCCGAGTTCTGTTGAATTGGCATCAAGGTTGGTGGTAAAGGTCATATTGGCGGTTGGATTGGCATCAACCAGTCCCGTGTTCTGGACCTGAATGTCGGCGGGATCGCCACCGGCAAGTTCGCCGGTGAGCAGGTCATACTGTTTGCCCTGTACTCTATATCCTTCAGGGTTAACCAGGTAGCCTTCTTCATCAAAACGGAAGGCACCGGCCCTGGTATAAAAGGGCGTATCGTTTCCCACTTCCTTGACGATGAAAAAACCGTCTCCTTCAATGGCCACATCGGTATCCGAGGAGGTCGTTTCAAAGGTTCCCTGGCTGAAAACGTTGTCTATGGTGGACAAGCCGACACCACGTCCGACCTGCGACGATCCTCCGGATCCGGTGACCGTACTGGACAGCAGGTCGGAAAATACATAACGTGCGCCTTTAAAACCAAGGGTGTTTGTATTTGCCAGGTTATTGCCGATAACGCTCATGGCCTGGGAATTGGTGTTGAGTCCACTGACTCCGCTGAACATTGCACTTTGGATGCCCATTACAACCTCCTGGGTGGTTGTTTGATAATTTTAGATTGAGCGCAGAGGGAGTGATCTGTTGGTAATCCGTCCGCCGCCGGCTGATTCTTTCGTGTTTCCAATCTTGCTGAGATGGTTTCAGCCTCTGTAACTATTCAGGTAGGGGCAGAGAACTAGCCCAACCACCACCACCAGCCTCTTAAATTATCCCCGCGCCATCCATTGCTGCAGAGATCTCTTCAACTACATTGGTCCCGTTAACCGGGGGGGGCGGTGAGGAACCTTCCGCTGGTTCCGTTGGCCCCTGTTTTTTGTCATATACGCCGTAAATGTCGGAAAGTGCAACTTCGCCGACATCGGTCAGGAGCAGGGCGCCGCTCTCGCCAAGGTCGACGCCGGTTACATCGGTCCGCACCAGGGGGCTGACCCCAACGGTTCCGCCTTCAATGCTGCTTTGGGCTTCGGCTACAATAGTGTATTCTCCGGCGGGCAGGTGGGCGCCTGACTGATCGAGGCCCTGCCAGGTGAGGTAGTGGTTGCCCGCGCTCAGGTCGCTGGGAAACAAGGTGGAAACCCGGCGGCCATTACCGTCCTCGATATGGAGCTGAATATCACTTGCCTCACCATCAACCCGGTAGCCGATTTCGACCGAACCGTCGTCGAGCTGGAAGGTGGAACCTTCCACGACTGCCTGTTTGCCGATCAAGGACAGGGCGGAGAGGCGTTCCGAAGATTTCTGTCCTTCCACCAGCTGGTCCATGGTGGTGTTCAGGTTCATGGATTGTTCAAGCTGACTGTATTGTGCCAGTTGTGAGGTCCATTCCGTCGCATCCGTGGGATTGAGCGGATCCTGGTTCTGCATCTGGGCAACCAGCAGGGTGAGAAAATCATTCTGGCCGAGGGTTTTCCCCTTTTCCTTGGGGGCCGCAGCCTGATCGGCAGCAGTATATGACTGAGAGATACCTGGAATATATGTCATCTCAAGGCTCCTTAAATGAGCACACTTAAATTTTGTTTTCCAGCAACGACACGTTCTTCGCCGGCTGGTTCCTGGTCAAGAGAGAAGACGGCCTGACCACTGTTTGACCGTGGGGGGCGACCGGATTGCCTGCTGCCGAAATGCTCCTGAAAGAGCTGGCTGTTACCGCCGTCATTCGTGCCGACGGTGACTTTCATCTGCTCAAGATTCAGCCCCTGTTGGCTAAGGGCTTCCCGAAGCCGGGGAAGATGTCGATCCAGGATGTCCTGAACCTGTGGATTCTGGGTTGTAATATGCGCTTTGATATTATCCTGTTCCACCTTGATCTCCATCCGTAATTCACCAAGTTCCGCCGGGTGGAGCTTCAGGGTTATATTCCCGGACTCCAGGGTACGGTTGAAGGTGAAACGATCAATAACCTGATTGACAATCTGGTTGTGTGGAACTTCGGTTCCCGACGGCAGCTTCAGCATGAGTGAACTTGAACTTGTCGGATCCTGGGCCATGAGTCCGGGAGCCTTAGCCTGGTCCAGGGTAAAGATCAGCGGCGTATCCTGACCGGGTTTTGCAGTGGTATCCTGCTGCACCTGCGCAATAGCGTCCCGGGCTGGATTTTTCTGGTTTTCACTGTTCTGCTGCTGAGCATTCTTGTTGCTCTCACCCTCCTTCTGGATGTTCACCCCCGGAAGGTTGGAGTGGATAAAGTTGCTGTTTGCATCCCGGGGCTGACTGGGAAACTCTATACCCGCACCATGTTTTGCCCGGGCCGGCGTGGCAATCTTTTCGACTTCCGGTGAGAGGTAGGCCAGGACCGGTTCACCCGGACTACCTTCTTTTAAATTCTGCATCTGACCGGGGACAGGCTTTTGGTTGTGGATATCCTGCATCTTGGTCTTGTTTTGATAGCTGAACTGTGCCTGCCAGTTTTCAATGGTTATTGCCGGTGTCTGTTGTTCCGGACCAGGGGCGGACCCGGCAGTTGTGACCGTTGTCTCTGTACCTTTGCCGGCAGGAGCCGACTTCTCATTGTTTTGTCCGGGCACTGCTGTGGCTTGCACCCCGATGGAATCAAGCAGGGACAGGATCCGGGTATTCTGTTGTCCGGTTTCCGAGCCACTGGTGCTGCTGTTTGAGGTTTTTACATCCTTGCCTGCAGGGGTCGTCGACAGCTCCAGCGTTTGATTCTGCAGGGCTGCCATGATCAGCTGCATGTCACCGGCAACGGGAATTACGCTGTCTTTTCCCGGGTCTTTATTCTCGTCTGATACCGATGCCGGGTCTTGAGCATCGTCAGGTACCGTCCGGGGCTGCTTTTTGTTTCCAGGTGCCCGGGTTTTGTTTTGACCTGCATTTTTAAGATGTTGACTGAACTGTCCGTCCGGGACCGGTGCTGCCGAGGATTTTGCTTCAGCAGGTACAGCTGCACTCTTCGGGTCGACCTGTATGGCGGGCATTGCTTGCATCTGGAAACCTATTTTTTTTCAAGGGTCGAAAAGGCGGTGGTCAGTTTGGCTGCCTTATCTCTATCCATGTTATTGAGTACTTTTGCCGCTGCTTTGGTTTTCATATTTCCAAGAATTGAAACAGCCAGCTCCTGATCCAGTGTGCTGATAATCCGCGCTGCTTTATCCGGAGACATTTTGTCATACATCTTGCTGAGATCACGTACTCTTTTGAGCTCAGCCGCCTTTTTTTCAGCCAGCAGTTGCTCTATCTGCAACCGTGTGGTCTGGAGCTGGTCCAGTTTCTTATCGACTTCGGCCTCTAATCTCTTTAGATCCTTTTTCTGATTCTTTAAAACCTCACGCTCTTTGATCAGGTTCTGTCGTTCCTGCTGCAGGGCAAGAAGCAGGCGACGTTCCTCGACGGAACCGTACTGTCCATCGTCGGCAGGGGAATTTTTCGGGACGGTTTCTGCGCCGGTGGCGGCATGGGCCAGGCAGAGGAGAAAAAGGGCCAATAGAGGTAGGGCGCGCCGTATCATCTTGATTCCATGGGTTATTTTTTACCGTCCATGGCGTAGGATTGCTATCTCGTCGAGCATGGCGGCTTCTTTTTTGTCTTTATATTTTTTATAGGAAAGGTTTTGCCGCTCTTTGAGCTTCTCAAGAGCTTTTTTATCCTTGCTTGTCTGAAGGAGATGTCGGCGTCGCCGTTCAACCACTTTTTTCTGTTTGGCCAGATCGCCTTCCAGCCGATCGATCTGTTCCTGGTTGATCACAATGCGGTTTTCAAATAACAGCAGCCGGTCTACCGTCGTTCCCCGGGTTCTTTCAAGGGTAAGGTCTGCATAGAGGGCGGACAGCGTATCTGTTGTATGCCTGAGTTCGGTCTGAATATCCTCTTCCTTTTTCAGGGCGGCAAAGAGCTTTTGCCGAGCCTCGTCTTCAAGCTGCTGCCGGTAGCGTAATACCGGTTCCATGGAAAACGGCTTCATGAGGAGCTGCCCTCCGGTTTAGGATTTCGACGTCGTTCCGTCCCGCGACGTCCCGGCCGTCTTCGTTCGCCGGCCTTTCGGTCACTGACGAGCACTCCCAGGTCTCTGATGGTTTCCTCCATGGTTGCCGCCTCGTTGAATCCCTGACAGAGAAAGGCGTTTATGGCGTCAATCCTGGAAATGGCATAGTCGATTTTTTTATTGCTGCCGGCGGCATAGGCTCCGATATTGATGAGGTCCTCTGATTCCCGGTAGGTGGCCATTACACTCCTGGCCTTACCGGCAAGTTCGATATGTCGTTCCGCAACGATGTCCCGCATAACCCGGCTGGTCGACATCATTATATCAATGGCCGGATAATGATTTTTGGCTGCAATATCCCTCGAGAGAACGATGTGGCCGTCAAGGATGGAACGAACGGCATCGGCCACCGGTTCGGTCAGGTCATCGCCATCAACCAGAACCGTATAGAGTCCGGTAATCGAGCCCTTGTCCCGGAAACTTCCAGCACGTTCGAGAAGCTTGGGGAGGGTGGCAAACACGGAAGGTGTGTACCCCTTTGTCGTCGGCGGTTCGCCGATGGCAAGTCCGATCTCCCGCATGGCCATGGCAAAACGAGTGACCGAGTCCATCATTAACAGGACATTTTTTCCCTTGTTACAGAAGTATTCGGCAATGGCGGTGGCGACAAAGGCCCCCCGCATCCGTAAAAGCGGCGACTGGTCCGAGGTGACCACGACAATAACCGAGCGTTTGAGACCCTCTTCACCCAGGTCACGTTCGATAAACTCACGAACTTCACGGCCACGTTCACCAATCAGTGCGATAACGTTAATATCCGCTTTGGCATATTTGGCCATCATCCCGAGCAGAACGCTCTTGCCCACACCAGAACCAGCCATGATCCCCATGCGCTGGCCAAGGCCACAGGTGAGCATCGCGTTGATGGCCCGAATACCGAGGTCAAGAGGCTCATCTATCTTTTTCCGCTGCATGGGGCTTGGCGGCAGGCTGTAGAGTTTTTTGGAACATTCCAGGTGGAGGGGCGGCCCGTCATCAAGGGGCTGTTCCATGCCGTCGATGACACGACCGAGGAGTTCATCTCCAACCTGGATGGATACACTTTCCTTTATGACCCGGATCAGGCTGCCGGGGCCAAGGCCCCGTAATTCACCCAGCGGCATCAACAGGGCCTGGTCATTGTTGTAGCCGACAATTTCCGCCGGAACCGGAGGGCCGGATTCAAGGGGGGTTATTTCGCACAGGGAACCAATCGACGAATGGGGGCAATGACCCTCCACAACCAGACCGACAATACGCCGAACTTTGCCGTAGACCCTGGGGGTGGATAAAGCTGCAATGTCATCGAGATTGATCGTCATTTGCTCAGCGGATCATCTTCTTTGGCGGAGTCGGGTGCATCAGGTGTGCTGCAGCTGGGACCCCGTTCTTCAAGAAATTCCCGGGCGGTTTCCAGTTGTGCCTCAATGGTTGCATCAACAGTGCAGATGCTTGAGTCGAGTTTGCAGCCGCCACGGGTTATATTTGGATCCGTTTTCAGGGTAATATGCTCAAGTTTCTGCACCGAGTTGATCAGGTTCGGCACCATTTCCTCAACTGTAGACAGATCATCGGGGTGAAGCCGGATATCATATTCATTATGCTTGATAGCGAGTTCAACGGCTCGCTCCAGGGTGTCGACGATAACATCCCTGCCGGTGGTCAGCTCCCGGCCGATAATTCTCTTGCTGAGGGCAATGACCAGATTGATCATGTCACCCCGGCTTTGTTCGAGCAGATTTTTATGGAGACTGTCGACCTCCTCACAGGCCCGGGAAAAGGCATCCAGCGTAGTCTGCAGTCCGGTCTGCATTGTCTGCTCGGCCTCGAATTTACCCTGTTCATAGGCTTCCTTGCGGATGGCTTCAATGTCCGGCGCCGGTGGTTCGGGCGGAGTCTCTTTGGGCGGGGGGGCGGAAGAAGTTTCCCGGCCCGGTTCCCGGGACTGGATTTCTTCGAGCGGTTTTCGGTCCTGTCCTCCGGGTTCGGGCGGCGGAGTGGATTGCGTTCCTTTACTGATCAGGGAGACACGGGTAAAGGAGGGGTCGTCTTTGAAGACCTTAGACATAATGACTCTGGTGATTACATGCTCTGTTGATGATCATTGTCCCCCGCAGTAGGTAAGCGAGCCTGCGAGACTCCGGGTAAGCGAGCCTGCGAGACTCCGGGTAAGCGAGCCTGTGAGACTCCGGGTAATTGAACGCATACGGTTCCGTGCGGGATGACTGTTACAGGTCTTGTCAGACAAGTTCGTCGCCGCCTCCCTTGCCGAGCACCAGCTTTCCTTCTTCTTCAAGCTTCATGGCAATCTTGACAATGGTCTGCTGCATGGCTTCGACCTCGGACAGGCGGACCGGGCCAAGGGCTTCGAGATCGTCACGGATCATGTCGGCGGCACGGGCCGACATATTGGAAAAGATATTTTCGCGCAGTTCGTCCGACGCCGTTTTCAGGGCCAGGGTCAGGGAGTCATTATTGACTTCTCGCAGAATCATTTGCAGTGAACGGCCGTCAACCGCAGCCAGATCTTCAAAGGTGAACATCTGCTTGCGGATTTCCTCGACCATGTCGGGGTCAACTTCTTCAAGGTTGTCGAGGATATCGGCATCAAGGTTGTTTTCCATATGGTCGAGGATCTCGACGACCTTGGGGATCCCTCCGACCTGCCGCTGATCCTGTGTGCCGGCAACAACGCCTATTTCCCTGTGCAGGGCGTCTTCTATTCGATCAATTACCCCGGGGGACACGCTGTCGATAGTTGCAATCCGGTAGATGACGTCCGGCTGCATCTCCTCGGGCAGGTGACTGATGATAGCGCTTGAGTGATCCGGGGTCTGGGTGGAGAGTACCAGGGCCACTGTCTGCGGATGTTCACGTTCCAGCAGACCGGCCACCATGCCGGGCTGCATTTTTGCGATGGTTTCCAGCGGACGTGTTTCCGTGCCGGTGATAAACTGTTTCATCAGGCTTTTGACACGTTCTTCATCCCCTGTTCCGGAAATGGTTTTTTTGGCAAAGTCCTGTCCTTTGATGACCAGGCCTGCCTGGGCTTCTGCTGAAAGTTCAAAATCAGCAAGAACGGCGGCTTTGATATCCTCGGGAATGTGCTCAATTTCAGCCATTGCCCGGGTGACCTTGAAGATTTCTTCATCCGACATCTCCCGCATCACCCGGGCGGCAATTTCTTCCCCGAGGCACATGAGAAAAATGGCCGTTCGGTGAACGCCGTCGAGTTTATCCTTTTGTAGTGCCATCAGTGTGTAATCAACCTTTTTCGTGAATCCAGTTTTTTAAGATGTGGGCGGCAAAAACCGGATTGGTCTGAATGGCCTCACGTATTCGCAGGACAGGGTCACGCATAAGCGCTTCAAGCTCAGCCTTTTCGGCGGCCTGTTTTGTTTTGGCCCGTTCTTCTTCAAGTTGCTGAACGGTTTTGTAATGCTGAGTCACGTCGGTACGTAATGTCTTGATGAGCGGCTTGATCATGAGCAAATAGAGAAGCAGCCCGGCAAGCAGGAGCAGACCGTAACGGATAACAGGCATATACGTATAGAGTACGTTTTCGCCAAGCCCTTTTTCCGCAGGAATGGCAGCCGGCTGTACAAAGGGCATGGAGGTGATTTCTATCTTATCCCCGCGGCTTTTGTCTATGCCGAGGGCAGAAGAAATCATCTTTTCCAGAGCCAGCAGTTCCGCTTCAGAGCGGGGCACGGATTTTTCCGCTTCCTTATCCTTGGCCGGAATAATTTTATCTGCCACCAGTACGGAAACTGAGATTTTCCGGATCGTGCCGACCGGATTAATGGTCTTTGAAACAACCTTGCTTATCTCATAGTTGGTGGTTCGTTGCGATCTGCTTGACGGCGGGGTCGCACCGGCCGAACTGGTTGTTGTTCCCTGCAGGTTTGACTGAACCCCCGGTACCCCGCCGACGATTTCAGAACCGGATTTTTCTTCATTTATCTGTTCGCTGCGGATTACAGGTTCCTCAGGATCAAAGAGTTCTTCGGTCTTTTCAACCTGGGCAAAATCAAGGCTGGCCGTTACCCGGACCATGGAATTTTTGGCACCAAGGGCCTTGTCAAGAAGGGACTGGGCCCGCCCTTCCATGTTTTTTTCGACCTGCAGTTGATATTCAAGCATGTCCGGCGACATGGCTCCCGGCAACCCCTTGTTCTCATATTTGGTCAGGACGTTACCGTTCTGGTCGATGATGACGACGTCATCCGGGCTGAGCCCCTCAATGGAGCTGGATACAAGATGCACTATCCCCTGGATCTGAGTTTCGTGGAGCTGGCGGCCGGGTCTGAGGGTAACTATAACCGAGGCTGTTGCCGGTTTCTGCTGGTTTTTAAATAATCGTTTTTCCGGCAAGGCAAGATGCACTCTAGCGTTTTCCACGGGCTTGAGGGAGGCAATGGTGCGCGCAAGTTCGCCCTGCAGTGCCCGGGTGTAATTCACTTTCTGGACAAAGTCGGTTAAGGAAAAGGATTGTTTGTCAAAGATCTCAAATCCCACCCCGCCGCCCTGGGGCAGTCCGGCGGAGGCAAGCTGCAGCCTGACTTCGTGGATACCTGCGGCCGGAACCCTGATGTTGTGGCCATTGTTGGTCAGCTGGTACGGCGTGTTGTTAGCCTTGAGCCAGGAGATAATGGAAGCGGCATCACTAGCCCCCAGATCAGCATACAGCAGCTGGTAGTCAGCGGTTCGGGCCTGAAGAATAATAACGGCAAACAGGCCCAGCGAGAGGAGGGTCACCGCAACCAGTGCAAGCTTCCGGGGCAGCGGCCATTCTTTTATTCTTCCCGCCAGGATTTGTAAACCGCTCTTTGGTGGTTCGGGCTGAGGTGCGGTTTCAGTATGTTCGGCCATTTTTTATTTTTTTTATTTTTTAATTTTGTAACTATTCAGGTAGGGGCAGAGAACTAGCCCTACCACCACCTGTAACCATCAGGGGCCTGTTAGTGCCATATTTCTGAAATTCTGCCATAAAAAACGTAATTGGTCACAGGATTTGTACCTATGCGTTTTCATCTACCTTGAACCTGTAAGTGATCAGGGGTGCCGTAGATTCGTGCAGGCGTGACTGGCCGCTATAGCCCCTCTATGCGGGCAGTCGCGACCGTGCGAAGATGCGGTGCCCCTGATCACTTACTAAAAAACAGGTACGCGCAGACTTCGAGAAGTTTTATGCTGATAACATGCTGTTATTCTATCATAACGTCTTTTAGGCTGTAGGCTGTAGGTTGTAGACTGTCGTCTGCAGGCCTTCAGGCTAAATAGCTTGCGGGCTTGCCCGCGTTAGACCTGCATCCGCATGATTTCCTGATATGCTTCCATTGCCTTGTTGCGGACCTGGACCATGAAACGAATGGAGATATCCGCCTGTTCCATGGCAATCATGGCCTCGGGCAGGTTTTTTGCTCCTCCGGCATGCACCTCCTGGATGGCCGTGTCTGCAGCCTTCTGCTGGTTGTCAACCTCTGCGACCATCCCTGTCAACAGGTCGGAAAAACCGTTTT